>VFKQ01000052.1 GCA_009885445.1 Anaerolineaceae bacterium
CGCTCGACCACCAGCAATCATGAGATCACGAGGTGGAGGTTCCCCCGTGCGAACGGGGCGCTAACCGAACTCCCCCTCTCCTGTAATCGGGAGAGGGCTGGGGTGAGGGAACATCGGATAGAATCAGCGGATGCCTTCGTAGCCAGGTCACTGGCTTCCTTCTCCCTTCCAAAGCAAGCACAAGTTGAAAACCATGCGGCGACGCGTGAGACAAGGCAAGTGCGGTGATACAGACGTATTCCGTCTGTTTGCATTTGGAAGGGTTTGTCATTTAATACCACAGTGGTTTTAACAGACATGCCCGAGGCATGTCTGTTTTATTTTTAACCACAGATGAAAGAGATGTAAAGGATAATGCTGATGACAATGCAACGGCCTCCCATCACTTTTATCCCTTTTATCCGTGGTTACAAAGGAGAATATTGAGCAAGAATCGGGTCGCCGTTCAAACAGCAATCTCCTACAATCTCCCCATCAACACGGAGGTTGAAATGGATTCTTTTGAACAATCACAAAATTATCAACTCATCGAAAAAGCGATTCGCTTCATCGAGCTGAACGCGCGCGCACAACCTGAACTCGATGAAATCGCCGCATCAGTGGGCATGAGCGAGTCGCATTTTCAGCGCACCTTCACGCGCTGGGCGGGCATCAGCCCCAAACGTTTTTTGCAATTCCTCACCAAAGAAAATGCAAAACGCCTGCTGGCCGATTCTGAAAACCTGCTCGAGGCAACGCATCGCGTTGGCCTCTCCAGCCTCGGGCGCTTGCACGATCTCTTCGTCGTCAGCGAGGCCGTCACACCCGGCGAATTTAAATCGCGCGGCGCGGGCGTCAGCATTCGCTACGGCCTGCATCCCACGCCGCTCGGCAAATGTTTAATTGGCACAACGGAGCGCGGCATTTGTCATTTGGGATTTGTCGAATCAAGCGAAGGCGCGGCAATCGACAACCTCGTTGCAGATTGGACTCACGCGCGGATGATCGAAGACTACGACTCGACTGCCCCCTTCGCCGCGCGCATCTTCTCCGCGCCCAAAGCGGGTGACCCGCTCCCCGTCCACTTGCGCGGGACAAATTTTCAGCTCAAGGTGTGGGAGGCGCTGTTACAAATCCCCGTCGGCGCGGTGACCAGCTACGAGCGCCTGGCCCTGCACATCGGACGACCATCCGCCTCACGCGCGGTGGGTGGTGCGGTGGGCGCGAATCCGATCGCGGTGCTGATTCCTTGTCATCGAGTGATTCGCAAAGAAGGAGTCTTTGGAAATTATCGTTACGGCTCGGCGCGCAAGAAGGCGTTGCTGGCAAGAGAAATGGTGTATGAGACCTGACATGCCTCATCTGCGGCGTGGCTTTCGTGGATTCTATAACCAACGCAGGTCTTAAGAAAAAGGAAGAAATTAAAAAAGGAAAAAATGAGAACAAAAATCTGGACGGCACTGATCGCGCTTTATATTGTTTGGGGTTCCACGTATCTCGCTATTCGTTTCGCGGTGGAAACCATTCCGCCCTTTCTGCATGCGGGCGTGCGCTTTTTGATCTCGGGCATCATCCTGCTCGCGTGGCGACGCGCCGCCGGCGACCCGTGGCCGACGCGCATGCAATGGCGCTCGCTGTTCATCATTGGCACTTTGCTTTTGCTGGGCGGCAATGGACTCGTTTCATGGGCCGAGCAATTTATTCCCTCGGGCGTGGCGGCACTGGTGATTGGCGCGGTGCCGATGTTCATGGTGGTTGCTGAAGCAATTCGCCCGGGCGGAGTTAAGCCCAACTGGCAGTCCATCGTCGGTTTGTTAATCGGCTTTGCGGGCATCCTCATCCTCGTTGGCCCATCGGAAATTTCGGGCAGTGATGTGATTTTGAATCCCCTCGGCGTTGTGGCTTTGATTGGCGCGTGCATATTTTGGTCGGCGGGGTCGGTGTATAGTAAACATGCCGACCTGCCCAAATCTACATTGATGACCACCGGTGGAGAAATGCTGATCGGTAGCATGAGCATCTTCGCCGTGTCGTTGGTTTCTGGTGAGTTGAGCGGCTGGGACCCGGCCTCGGTGACAGCCAAATCCATTTGGGGCGTGGTCTATCTCATTTTGGCAGGGTCGCTAATTGGATTCGTTTCATTTGTGTGGTTACTACAAAATGCGCCGATTTCATTGGTTGCGACGTATGCATACGTGAATCCCATTGTCGCAGTTTTACTGGGAGTCCTTTTTGCGAACGAGACGCTGGAGCCGCGTATCGGGCTGGCGGCGGCAATCATCGTCGGGTCGGTGATTTTCATTAATGCGAACCGGCCGAGGGTCATGGAAGAAGCGAGAGGAGGGGCGAAAATGATGAATGATGAAGGGTGAAGGATGAAGGATGAAGGTCGAAAGTCAAAATCAAAAGGAGAAAAAATGGACGCGAAAGATTTGCTCAAGAAAATAAAAGAAGACAAGGTTAATTATATTTCTCTGCAATTCACGGATGTGCATGGCTCGGTGAAGAGCGTGGACCTGCCTCTGCATAATTTGGAAGGCGCGCTGGAAGATGGCGTGTGGTTCGACGGCTCATCGGTGGAGGGCTTTGCGCGCATTCAAGAAAGTGACATGCGCCTGATTCTCGACACTGAAACGTACGCCGTGCTACCGTGGACTCCCGCCGACCGCCGCCGCGCGCGCGTGTTCTGCGACATCTTCATGCCCGACGGCAAGCCCTTCGAGGGCGATCCGCGCGGCGCGTTGAAGCGAGCGCTGGCGAAATTGGCCGAGCGCGGCTGGACGTATAACATCGGCCCCGAGCCGGAGTTCTTTTTGTTCAAAGGCACTGACGGGCACGGCGTGCATCCGGTGCCGCACGACATCGGTGGATATTTCGATTTCTCAGCGGACGATGATGCGGCACGCGTGCGCGCTGAATTAATGGACGCGCTGATCGGCATGGGTCTCGAAGTGGAGGTGGGACATCATGAAGTGGCCATCGGTCAGCACGAAATTGACTTCCGCTTTGCGAACGCCCTGCGTTCTGCGGACAATGTGTTGACATTGAAATACACAGTGAAAGCAATCGCCGCGCAACACGGACTGACTGCCTCGTTCATGCCCAAGCCCGTGTTTGGCATCAACGGTTCGGGCATGCACTGCCATCAGTCGTTGTTCGACAATAAGGGGGACAATCTGTTCTTCGATGCGAAGGATGAATTTAAACTCTCGCAGTTGGCGTATTCGTTTATTGCCGGTCAACTCGCGCACGCGCGCGGGCTGGCTGGCGTGGTCTCGCCGACGGTGAACTCGTACAAGCGACTCGTCCCCGGCTACGAAGCACCTGCTTACATCGGTTGGGCGCAGAGCAATCGCTCGGCGCTGATTCGTATTCCGCGCTACACCGAGGGACGTGACAAAGCCATGCGCGTCGAACTGCGCTTCCCCGATCCGTCGTGCAATCCGTATCTGGCTTTCTCGGTGATGCTGGCCGCGGCGCTGGATGGCGTGGACAAGAAGATGACTCCGCCCGCGCCGTTGAACAACGTGAACCTGTATCATCTGAACGCCGAGGAGCGCGCGCAGATGGGCGTGGGCGAACTGCCCGGGTCTTTGGCCGAAGCGCTGTCAGAGTTGTCGAAAGATGAAGTGCTTAAAGCCGCTTTGGGCGCGGTGACGTACGAGGCCTTCCATCGCGCAAAAATGGAAGAGTGGGACCAGTTCCGCATCCATGTGACGGATTACGAAGTGGAGCGGTATTTGGAATTGGCGTAAGCGCCAGTGGTCAGTGGTCAGTCTTCAGTATCAGTAAATCACGAAAGTTCGGGCGGCAGTTGCACTACCACCCGCTTTCCGCAGCACAACTCCGGAAAGAACGCACTTTCGTGAAGTACTGAAGTATTCAGTCAAGACCCCGAAAGCGAAAAAGGCTTTCGGGGTCTTTTTAATTTACAACAACCAGTTACTTTCTAAAAAGTGTTTTGAAATTCTTTTTTGGGCGCGGAAATCGTGGCTTGCTGTTGAAGTTTTGCTTAAGTCCGATCTTATTCATCGGCCATCAGCGCGACGAGAGGTTCGGCCTGCCTGCGCTCCTGCTCCACGTTCATGATCAGGGGTGTGAAAAATGCGCCCACGCCCATCAGCAGGCTGACCAAACCCGCTACTATATACCAGGTGCGGATTCCCAATAAATCGGAAACAGGACCAGCTACGATCAAGCTGATGGGAGTCATCAAAGTGGACAGGCTCATGATCGTGCCCATCACGCGACCTTGAAACTCGGGCTTGACCTCCGCCTGGACGATCGCGCTGAGCGGGCCGTTGGTGATCGGATTCATCAACCCTGAGAGGGTCATCCCCGCGACAGCCAGCCAGAACATGTTGGCAGGCGCGAGTCCTACAATCAAGATTCCCAGCCCGATGCCAATCACGCCCATCATTGCAGTGATGATCTTTTTTTGGAAGCCGCCCCACACGCCGAGCAGGATTCCGCCGATGACCATGCCGAAGGCCCAGGTTGAATCCATTAATCCAAATTGAAGCGCGCCCAAACCGAAATGTTTAGTGACCAGCAACGGCATCAGCGCGCCCGTGGGCGTCAGCAGAAAATTCGCAACAAGCGCCATGCCAATAATGGCCATCAACCCGGGCCACGAGCGAATGTAAGCAAAGCCTCCCTTCATATCCTCTAGCACGCTGGTTTTATGGTGGCCTTGCTCGTCCAGCTCACGTTTGGGCTGAGGGATGCTGAGGAAGAGCAGAGGCAAAATCGCCATCAACGCAGTGCCTACATCAATCAATAAGATTCCTTGAATTGGTAAAAAGCCGAGCAGAAGCGCGCCCGTTGGCGGGGCGATAATATTGATGGCTGCGCGCAGACTTTGGTTAAATCCAGAGACTCGTTGCAGTTGCTCGGAAGGCACAAGCATGGCAGTAGATGCGCTCATGGCCGAATAATGGAAAATCCCAGCCGCGGAACGAAACACCAAAATGGCGTAAATATGCCAGATTTGAATTGTATTCGTCGCGAACAGGATGGCCAGCAATATCGTGGCGAAGGCCACTAAAAGGTCGGCCACGATCATCATCGCGCGGCGATTCCAACGGTCCGCGAGCGTGCCGGCCAGCGGGCTGAGCAGCGTCTCGGGGAGGATCCCAGCCAGTGTGGACATCGCCAGCACGGTTGCGGAGCCAGTTTCCTGGGTCAGGTACCAAATCAGCGCAAACTGCACCAGGCTGCTACCAAAGATCGACAGAACTTGCCCGCTGAAAATTGTGTAAAACTTGAGCGCCCAGCCCTGTGCGGCGGTTTTTTCTTCTTTTTTCATGTCTGCCTCCATTTTATTCAGTGCCGATTTGACTATTTTTACTATTTTATTCAATTATTCATTATTGTCAAGATAAATTTGAATTATCTTTAACAGATGTTGATATTATTGATTGGCGGCTAAATATTTCAGGCTGAGATGTTTCCAGCCTGAACTTTCATTGAAAGCTCGTTATGCTGAGCACGGTCACTTTCTGCGCTTTTCTCACCGCAAAGACTTGTACTACGACTGAAAGGAGTGTCGAAGTAGGCGAAGGGCGCGAAGGCTTACCTTTTACCCCTTTCATCAGTGGTTAAATTTTCCGATTCTCAAAACCTCAATTTGTGACCGTACACGGTATAAATACCCCATGCAAATATGCGGGAACATTCCAAATGGATTCGCCGTATAATCGAAGCAGGCGAAGAATAAATCACCAGCCTGCCTAGAGGACAACCATGAAATCCAAAACCATCATCACATTTACCATTCTGGCAATTCTGTGCGCGGGCTTCGCGCGTCCCGCGCAAGCCGCCGCGGCTTCGGCGCCTGCGGTTTACATTACACCTGTTGTGCTGAACTTTGGAAATATAAAAGCCAATAGCATCAGCCCTAGTCAGGCGGTAAAAGTAATCAACACCGGCGACACCGATCTGACATTGGGAGTGATGACGGTGACAGGTCAGTTTGTAATTAACAACAAATGCAACAATGTGACCTTGAAAACATTGGAAGCCTGCACATTTCTGGTGGCCTTCAAACCAGTGACCACTGGGATCCAGATCGGAACCGTAAGCATTCCCGGTATTCCCAGTCCATCGTCCAATACAGTGGACCTTTACGGCACGAGTTATACCACCGCACAACTCTTGCGCCGAGCAAACTTCGAACCGGCGGCTGGACCGTCAGTTCCATCCTACATCCCGTGGGACACCGCACCCATCAGTGTGCCGCTTTTCGCCATTTTGGACTGTAGCGTGTCGCTCAGCGACAAATGCTCGGTGCGCCTGAGAGGCAGCCCGCGCTGGAAAAATACTGAACAGTCCATTTATCAATGGGGTGGAAGCCACGGGCCTGCCGGAACACAATATTATTTCGGCCTGTCGAGCAAAGCACAAGGCGTTCCCGCCGGTGGAAAGTACCTGGTACAGATCGCCTTCTATGATTTGAATAGCAAACAGGTCTTCGTGAAAGATCTGCCTTTCGAAAACGATGACCATGATTTCGAGATACAGGGCGATGTTGTAACTGTGCCGGCCTCGTTTAGTTACTTTGTCTACCGTATCATTTTTCAAAAAGAAAGCGGGGTGGCCTGGTTCGACAATGCCGTATTGATTCGTCTGCCCTAAACGAAAACTCGGTCTGCGTTTGTCAACGCAAGGAGTCTGGCCCGAAGGGCCAGGCTCCTTGCGTTATTTAACTTCATGAGGGCGCGACTTAATTCCAAAAATCGTCCTCAGCGGAGTGCGCGAAATGACATAAACCAGCGCCAGCGAAACAACCCCCAGTATCAGCGGCAGGGTCAACTGCCAGATGAGCGGGTCAAATGAGGCGTGATAACGCTTTAACCAATATTCAAGGATAGCGAGATGAATCAAATATATGCCAAACATATATTTCCCTAGCGGCGCGATGAGCTTGTCGAGGCGGCTTGCGTCGAATAGCAGGGCAAACAGAAAGAAGCCAATGCCCATGGGAATTGAGCCTAGTAAATAATCATTCTTAATCGGATCCATACCCCAGCGCGCCCAAAGGAAATACGATTCGACGCTGAACAAGAACAGCCCCAAAAGATACAGCCACACAGCGGTATTGGGCTTCGGGCGTGGCCGTGACTGCAAGTACGCACCAATGCCAAAGAAAAGCGGGCCGAAAAATGGTCCGTTACGCGCGTTGAATTCCATGTCCAACCCAAGCGCAGAGTGACGATACGCACCGGCCAGCAAACCAATCACAGACAAGCCAAAAGTAAAAGCCACAAAGCCCCACGAACCACGACTGCTCTGCGGCCACAGGGCATACATCCACACCGAGAGAATCAGCGCGGGTAAATACCACAAGTGCAAGCGCGTGCCTTCAAAGGTCAGACGTAATGGGTCGTTTTTCAACAGAATCAAGAAACCGCCCGGGTTGAGCCATTCATAGACCAGGCACCAGAACGCAAAGATGAACAACAGGCGGGAGGTATATTTCCACGCTAGAGACCGCGCCTGTTCAGGAGCGGTCAATATTTGACCGCCCAAAAAAAATCCAGCGGCAATGAAGAAGAACTGAATGGTGGCGCGCGCCACCACCACAATCACCACGCTGATGGGACGCGTGAACGCAGCGTCAAAATCGACCCTGCCAAAATACTGCATGTGCGCGAACAAAATCAACAACATGGAATACACGCGGAAAGCATCCACTCTTGGTAAACGCATTTAGCACCTCTTGTCAGTAATGGGTGCGATTATATACTGAGCGCGGTCGCTTTCTGCGCTTTTCTCACCGCGAAGGCCGCGAAGGATAGTTGAGAGCGCGAAGGCTTGCCTTTTATTTCTCTACCGTACAAATACGAGTAAAAATAGAGCTTGCTCCTTGCGCCGTCCTCGGCGCAAGATTTACTCGCAAAACGCCGCCGAG
>VFKQ01000029.1 GCA_009885445.1 Anaerolineaceae bacterium
AAAGAAATTATTGGCGGAAAATTAAACGGCGAGTTTGTGGTGGACGTGATTCAAGGCGGCGCGGGCACTTCGACGAACATGAACGCCAACGAAGTGATCGCCAATCGCGCGCTCGAATTACTTGGCTTTGCGCGCGGCGATTATAAAAAATTACATCCGCTTGAAGATGTAAACATGAGTCAAAGCACCAACGACGTGTATCCCACGGCGCTGAAGCTGGCTCTACATTTCGAGATCGACGAACTAATCGAAGCTATGGGCATACTCAAAGATGCGTTTGCCGCGAAGGCTGAAGAATTTAAAGACATTTTAAAAATGGGGCGCACGCAATTGCAAGACGCGGTGCCGATGACCCTCGGGCAGGAATTCAGCACATATGCCGTAATGTTAGATGAAGACCAGCAACGCCTGCGTGAAGCGGCCTTGTTGATTCACGAAATCAATCTGGGCGCGACGGCGATTGGTACGGGCATTAACACGCATCCCGATTACGCGGCCACGGCGCGCAAACATCTCAGCGAAGTGACGGGCATCGCCTACATCACGGCTGGCAATCTCGTGGAGGCCACGCAAGACGCGGGCGCATTTGTGCAACTCTCGGGGGTGCTCAAGCGCGTGGCGGTCAAGCTCTCAAAAATCTGCAACGACCTACGCCTGCTTTCGTCGGGTCCGCGCACGGGACTCGGCGAAATTAATTTGCCGGCGGTACAAGCCGGGTCGAGCATCATGCCCGGCAAGGTGAACCCGGTGATTCCTGAAGTGGTCAACCAGATTGCCTTTCTGGTCATCGGCAACGATGTGACCGTCTCCTTCGCCGCCGAGGGCGGACAGTTACAATTGAACGCATTCGAGCCGATCATCGCGCACAGTCTATTTGACAGTTTGATATATTTGCGTCAAGGTTGTCTCACGCTGGCCGAGCGTTGCGTAAAGGGCATCACGGCCAATCGCGAGCACATTAGCGAATTGCTGAACAACTCCATTGGAATCGTGACCGCGCTCAACCCGTTCATTGGTTACGAGAATTCGTCCGCAGTGGCGAAGGAAGCTTACGCCACAGGCAAAAGCGTGCGCGAAATTGTGATCGCCAAAGGCTTGCTCACGCAAGCACAGTTGGATGATATTCTTAAACCAGAAGTTTTGACTCAACCACGTTTCATCAAGAAATAAAGGTTCCGATGACAAATCTTTTCGAATCAACTGCCAGCGTAAAAAGCGAACTCAATCGCCAAAAATATATTGCCTCGGGCGAGATCGCCACCATCGTGTATCTCGCGCAGAAATTGGGCAAGCCGCTGTTGGCCGAGGGTCCTGCGGGCGTGGGCAAAACTGAATTGGCCAAAGCCCTCGCGGGCGCGACCGGGCGCGAACTCATCCGCTTGCAATGTTATGAGGGGCTGGACGAGTCGAAGGCGCTGTACGAGTGGGAATATTCGAAGCAGTTGCTGTACACGCAATTGTTGCGCGACAAACTCAACGACACGCTCGGTCAGGCTGGCTCGCTGGCTGAGGCGGCGGACAAGCTGGCAAAAGAGGAGGATGTTTTCTTCTCGAGTCGCTTTCTATTGCAACGCCCACTCTTGAAAGCCATCTTGAGCGAGCAACCCACCGTGTTGCTGATTGACGAAATTGACCGCGCCGACGCCGAGTTTGAAGCCTTCCTGTTGGAAATTTTGAGCGACTTTCAAGTCAGCGTCCCCGAGTTGGGCACACTTGTAGCCAAGCACAAACCGTTTGTCATCCTGACTTCCAACAACACACGCGAACTTTCAGAGGCGCTTAAACGCCGTTGTTTGTACCTGTTCATTGACTATCCAAATTTGCAGGAGGAGCTGGCCGTGGTGCGGCTCAAAGTGCCCGACCTGAATCCGAAGCTGGCGCAACAGGCCGTGGAATTTGTGCAGAAACTGCGCAAGGCCGACATGCGCAAGTCGCCTTCGATCAGCGAAACGCTGGATTGGGCAAATGCGCTGGTGGCATTGAACGCGTCCAACCTGGACAAGGCCACGCTCGAAGATACGATTTCGGTTTTGCTCAAACACGAAGCCGATTTACAAAAGGCGAAACAACAGTACATCAATCCGCCGCCCCCGCCCCAGCCAAGGCAAAAACCGGATGAGTTTGGAAGGTTCTCTGGGAATTAGCCTGATGGCACGAAAATAATTTGAACATAAAAGCCGCATGGCGTATATAATACCCACGGTCAAAAAATGCGCTTTCCGGCTTCTGAAAGAGCGCATTTTTTGACCGTGCTGGGTATAATTGCGACCATTCAGGCGACATAAAATTTGCACTAAGAGGAATATCTATGGCAGGATTGATCGGCCAAAATTTTGGGCGTTATAAAATTCTTGAACTGCTGGGCGAGGGCGGCATGGCCACAGTTTACAAGGCCCATGACTCGCGCCTCGAGCGCGAGGTGGCGATTAAGGTAATTCGCCGCGATGCTTTCCCCGCCGAAGAAACCGACATGTTGCTCAAACGCTTCGAGCGCGAAGCCAAGTTTTTAGGGCGGCTTTCACACCCAAATATCGTCGGCGTGATTGATTATGGCGAACATGAGGATCAGCCTTATCTGGTGATGGTCTATGTGCCGGGCGGCACACTCAAACAAAAACTGGGCAATCCGATTCCGTGGCGCGAGGCGGTGCGCATGGTCTTGCCGATTGCGCGCGCGCTCGAATATGTCCACGACCAGGGCATCATTAATCGTGACGTAAAACCCTCCAACGTTTTGTTGACCGAAAAAGGCCAACCCATGCTGTCCGATTTTGGTTTGGTGAAATTATTTAGCGAGGGCAAAAAAGCCGAAGGCGGCATGAGTCTCACGGGTTCGGGCATGGGCATCGGCACGCCCGACTACATGGCCCCCGAACAGTGGACCGGCGACGCCACGGCATTGTCAGATTTGTATTCGCTGGGCGTGGTGCTCTATGAAATGATCACCAGCTTCAGACCCTACACCGCCGATACACCGGCGGGCATTTTACTTAAGCAGGCCATCGAATCTTTACCACTGCCAAAACAATATGTGCCCGACCTGCCGCAGGATGTCGAATCTGTTTTGCTAAAAGTGCTGGCCAAAGATCCGAAAGATCGTTACGCCAGTGTGCATGCCTTCGCCAATGAGCTGGAAGAATTGCTGGCCGGCCACAGCGTTACAGCGGCGACGATTTCACCCGAGAAGTTGCGTCAGCAGATGACGGGCATCGCCTCGAAGGGGCAACCCGCCTCGAGCGCGGACCCGAAGCGGGTTGAGTCAAAAAAGGGCGTTTCGCTCCCCGTCATCGGGTTCGGCGCGTTGATCGCATTGGTCATCAGCGGCGGCGTGTGGTTTGCATCCAACGGCGCATTTGCTCCAGCGGCGGCCACACAATCTCCGTCGCCCTCCGCAACGACGGCCATTGAATCGACGTACACGCCCGCGCCCAGCGCCTCGCCCACCCGTGCGCCCAGCGACACGCCGCCTCCCACGCAAACCTCCATCCCGAGTGAAATCAGGGACGGAAAAAATATTTCGATGCGCTTGATTCCTGGCGGCGAGTTTACGATGGGCAGTAATGATACCGGCGACCCCAACTCGCGCCCGGCACATACGGCGAGCGTGGACGCGTTTTACATTGACACTTACGAAGCCACCAACGAACAATTCAGCGCCTGCGTGTTTGCCGTTGAATGCCGCAGACCGTTGCAGACTGGCTCGGCCACGCGTACATCGTATTACACCAGCCCGGTCTTTGAGAATTTTCCGGCCATCTTTGTAGATTGGAAAATGGCAAATCAATATTGCACCTGGCGTGGCGCGCGCCTGCCGACCGAGGCCGAATGGGAAAAGGCGGCGCGCGGAACAGACGCGCGTTTGTATCCGTGGGGCAACGACGATCCCAGTTGCAACTTTGCGAACCTGCCTGGTTGTGTTGGCGACACCACCGCCGTGGATCAATACGACACGGGCGTTAGCATTTACGGCGTATTTGGCATGGCCGGAAATGTTTGGGAATGGACCAGCAGTTCGTTCAAGCGCTACCCATACGATGCTGGCGATGGACGTGAGGATCTAACAGTGCCGGGTGAGCGCATTGCGCGCGGCGGCTCATGGCATATTTTTGGCGGTAACAGCGGCAATGCGCGCACCGATACGCGCCTGAAACTTGCCTGGAATTACAACGGCGCTTATGTTGGAATTCGTTGCGCCCTCAGCGCTCCCTAACAGAGCGTTTCTTAACTCAAATTTTATGTAACGTCTAATGTGAAATAAGTTCAAGGCATAAACGCCAATAGCGCGAACACTTGCACCTGGCGCAAGTGCAGGTGTTCGCGCTAAAGAACGGTTCTGGTTTTTGATTTCACATCAGGCGTATGCAGGAAAAGAACATCCACTTTTAATGGTTTTTTCTGTGTCTTCTTTGCGATCTTTATAACCCTGCGGGCTGTGTGAAAAGCGCTTAAGCAGCAGTTTCTAAAAGGTGTCAATATGAAATATCCCATCATTAATTTTTCACTTGCACTCATTATCGCGCTCAGCGTAACGGCCTGCAAACCGAGGGCGATCGTTCCGCATGTTCAGCCCACGTTGACGCCAGCCGCGCCCACGTTAACAGCGCCGCCCAGCGCCACACTTGCGCCCAGCTTAACGCCCACGTTCACGCCGATTCCGAGCGCCACCATCGCCTTGCCCACAGCCACCATCACCATTTCGCACTTGCTGACTCCAGCAACGGATGTCAAGATGGGCGACCTGGTCCACGATGCCACCTCGGTGGATACGGCTGGCGAAAAACGCGCGCCGTATGGCGACTCGTATCAGATTAATCTCTTCGAGCGTCCCTTCCTGCAAGATATGAGCTATGTGGCCGACCTGGATATCGCCAGTTACAACCTCGGCAAAGACGAAAAGTTTTATTACGTCTCCATTGAGTTGGTCGGCACGAACCCAAATAATTCGCTGGGAATTAATTACGCCGTCGAACTCGACACCGACGCAGACGGCTTCGGCGATCTGGTCGTTGCCGCGCATCCGCCCTACAGCGCAGACTGGACGGCCACCAATGTGCAAGTGGCACAGGATATTAATCACGACACCGGCGGACTCTCCGGCGAACGCTCAGACGCGCCCCTGCCGGGTGACGGTTACGAGACGCTTCTCTTCGACGGTGGAATCGGTCTCGGCGACGACCCTGACCTGGCCTGGGTGCGCATCAGCGCCGGTAACAAGGCCACCGTCCAATTTGCGTTCAAGCGCGCGCTGGCCGAGGATCGCTTCATGCTCGGCGTGCTGGCGGACGCTGGCCCCAAAAGTATCGCCGACCTGGATTATGCCGACCGCTTTACTGAAGAAGAAGCCGGGTCGCCCGAGGCTGGCGAAGATTTTTACCCGCTGAAATTACTCTTTGCTGTCGATAATGTCTGCCGTCAGGCTTATGGGTTCGAGGGCACCGGCGAAGAGCCGCAACGTTGTCCGCCGTCGTAATTATGATTGTAGGGGCACGGCGACGCCGTGCCCCTACAAGGACAACGCAATGGAATCTCGCATCTTACAATTAATTGCCGCATTGCGCTCGAGCGGAGTGCGCGTTTCGCTGGCGGAATCTGCCGAGGCATTTTCGGCTGTGGACTTGATGGGGATTCAAGACCGCGAAGAGTTTCGTTTGTCTCTGCGCGCCACACTCATAAAAAATTTAAAAGATATTCCAACATTTGAAAAATTGTTCCCATTATTTTTCGGCTCGAGACAGCCGCCGCAGATGGGCGGGAATCCGTCTGACGAGATGACGCCTGAGGAAGCGCGGATGTGGGCTGAGGCGATGCGTCAGTTTGCGGAGGGACTCCGTCAGCGGATGGAAAGGCTGATGAACGGCGAACCCCTCACAAAGTCCGAGTTGGAGGCGCTGGCCGGGATGGTGGGATTGAATCAGGCGCAGAGTCTCGAATATAAAAATTGGATGACACAGCGCATGTTGAAAGCCATGTCATTCCCCGAAGTGCAAAAGGCGATGAAGGAATTGATGGCGCAACTCGCGCAGATGGGCATGAGCCGTGAGCGCATCCAAGAGATTCGCGAGATGATTCAGCAAAACATGCAGGGCATGCAGGAGCAGATACAACAATTTGCGGGCCAGCGCATTGCCGAAAATTTGAGCGAGCGGCCGCGCTCCGATAATATCGACAGCCTGATGAACCGTCCGTTTGAAATGCTTTCAGACGCCGATAAAAAACTTTTGCAACGCGAAGTGAAAAGACTCGCCGCCGCCTTGCGCACGCGCATTGCCCTGCGACAGAAACGCGCCAAGAATGGACAGATGGACCCCAAGGCCACCATCCGCGCGAATTTAAAATATCACGGCGTGCCGATGGAGATTAAACATAAAAATCGCGTGAGCAAACCGAAGATCGTGGTGATTTGCGACGTGAGTACTTCGATGCGCTTTTGTTCGGAGTTGATGTTGAGTTTTCTTTTTGCCCTGCAAGGACAAGTGCGCAAGACGCACGCCTTCGCGTTCATTGATCATCTCGAATCGATCTCGGAGGATTTCAGCGGCGCGGACGCAGACGAAGCGATCGTTTCTGTTTTGCGGCGCATGCCCAGCGGACATTACAACACCGATCTGGGTTGGTCACTGAACGATTTTCAAAACGAATATCTCGACACACTCAACAGCGGCACGACCCTGCTCATCGTCGGCGATGGGCGCAATAATTATTTCGATCCGCGCCTTGATATTTTTTCCGTGATGGCGCGGCGCGCCACGCGCACAATTTGGTTGAACCCTGAACCCGTCACGATGTGGCACGGCGACAGCGATATGCCCAAGTACGCGCCGCTGTGTAGTAATGTGTTGAAGGTGGGCAACTTAAGGGAACTGGCTGATGCGGTGGATGAATTGATGACCACATAATTCAGGCACAAGGCCAAGCCCAAAAAAGACCCAACCGAGCAAATGTTTTAGCCACGGATCCTTCGGCGGATTGTCACAGATTTCGAGTCAATCAGTGGAAATCCGTGGCAAAGAAAAAATTATGCACGAGGATTAATGAAAAAAATATTTTCTGCATTACAAATCATTGGCGCAATTGCAATCCTGCTCAGCGCATGTGGCGTCAAATCAACAGCGACCATCACCGCGCCTCCCATGCGGACAGCCGCACCTCCCTCCGCGCCGATCATCGAAACCACCCTGCCCATGCTCAGCATCTGGGACGAGTTGTTGCAAGCCGCGCCCTACCCGCATCAATTTCCGTTGCCCGAATCCATTCACAGCGCCATCGACGGCATCTACACAAAAATCGACTCATCCCCGCCGCAATGGTGGACGTGCTATCGTTGCGCCGACTATCGCGTCATGGGCGGCATCTGGCGCATCCAATTCAGCGCGGGCGTCATGCGCATTTATTATCAAGTCACCAACTGGAAAAGCATCACCTCCTTCACCATCAGCGGAAACCACCTGAAAATTTTCAACGACCCATACTGTCCCCAAGAAGTCGGCGAATACGATTGGACTCTCAGCGACGGCAATTTAATTTTGACTCCTGTCAAAGATGGTTGTGCATTTGATCTAAGAAACGAAAATTTGATTAAACAATCCTGGACGGATTGCGCCAAAGAGGGCGTACCCGCTGAAGGTTGCTCCGACCCCGTCAGCCCGTCCACCAGCGGACCCGTAAGCGGGTTGCCCTTCACAGTCACCGTCCACGCTGGAGATAGTCACTACTACACCCAGCGCCCCGAAATCATCGTCGCCTCCAACCCTGAGGATGTCCCTTCGCCGAGGGGATTCAAATCCGCTACCACGAGCAGAGCATTCCCTTTGGAACACAACGGGTTTTATGGAAACAAGGTGATTGGATCGAAGCCACCACCTCCCTGCCCTTCAGTTCCATCGGCGTGCAACTTTGGGGCTCGGGCTACCTCGGCTGGGCGCGCGTCTTATTTGACAACATCGAAGTCACTGGCTTCACGCCGGGAACACACACCATCCGCGTCGAGAGTCTCTCCTTCGATTATCATCCCATTAAAGTTTATTCGTTTGGGTTTAGTAATCAGACGGTGGGGAAATAGTTTTCCCATGCAAAGTGGCAGTCACTTTAAAAGTGATTACCACTTTGTAACTCGAAAGCGCCTTCCCTTTGGTAAACTTTCCCCCATGCCCAACTCACCCATCTTCAGCTACACCTTCAGCGTCCCGCAAAATGCCATTGACGACTATGGCCACGTCAACAATGTCATCTACGTTCAGTGGATGCAGGATGCCGCGATTCGTCACGGCGAGGCCACGCCCGGCTACAAGCTGGCCGAAAATACCGGCTGGTTTGCGCGTGAGCACCGCATTGAATATCTCGCGCCCGCATTTGTGGACGAAGAAATAGAAGTGCGCACCTGGCTGGCAGAAGCCAAGCGCTCGCGCGCACATCGCAGATACGAATTTATCCGCAGGGCGGATGGCAAACTCATCGCCAAAGGCGAGACGCAATGGATTCATGTGGACCTGACTACAGGCCGGCCCATTCAAATCCCGGCGACGGTTATGGAGCTTGTCCAACTACTTCCTGACACACCGGCCTCATAACGCCGCGTTCCGCGCAGCCGATTTCGTCTATAATTGGCCGCAGTGATTTTATTTTCCGATTGCGGAGATGCCCATGAACACATCTGAAGACAGTCAAGACCCGATTTTAGAGGTAGCCTGGACTCGTTACGCCGAGTTTGACCTGGCCGCCAAGAGTCGCTCAAAGATCCAAAAAACATTTCATCGCTGGGTGGGGATCATTGGTGTGCTGGCCGTCTTTTTTGCGATCCTCTCGGCGATATTACCGACCAATTTAATCCCCGCGATTATCGTTGCCATAAAAATCGTCTTCGTGCTTCTGCCTATTACTGCCTCGATTCTGGCAAACGTGGGCAACCAATTTTTTAGCGGCGCAGACGGATTGGTTTTACGCGCTGGCGCCGAACAAATCCACCGCGAGATTTATCAATACCGGACGATATTACAGGATAGCCCCGATAGGAAAAGCTGGCTCGAAAATCGCCTGCGAGAAATCCTGCGAGAGGTTCACCGCAGTTTGAACGGCGAGCTGTCACTCGAAGCCTATTCGGGTGAGTTGCCGCCGCCCTACAGCGTGGGCAACGTGCGCAAAGATAAGGGCTTTGCCGATCTTAATGCACAGGCTTATTTCACCCTACGCACTAAAGACCAGTTGGACTGGCATATTAACCGCCGCAATCGCCTGCACACAGAGCGAGTCCGCTTGCAAGTTTATATCTTTATTGCTGGCGCGCTCGGCACGGTCATCGCTTCGCTCAGCGCGGCTTTCTTAAAAAGCAATATCGGCTTGTGGGTGGCTTTGTTTACCGCCATTTCAACCGCGCTGGTGAGTTGGAAGGAATTGCGCAACCTCGACATGACCATCCGCAACTTCAGCAAGGTCACACTCGAGTTGGGATTTATTTCGGACCATTGGAAAAACCTGACTGCCGCAGAAAAGACACAGGCCGAGTTCTTCAACATGGTCAAAGACACCGAAAGCGTTTTGTGGAATCAAAATATCGAATACATCAAATCCATGCAGGAAGCGTTGGAGACATCCAAGCAAACGCAGGCGAATTTGATCGATCAGGCCATGCAACATAGCCGTCAAGCCGTCAGCCAACTGAACGAAGATTCTACAGCGGAGACTATGCTAGCCTACGTGCCGCAGCCACCCCCCGTTTACCATCCGAACCAGCCGATTGCGGCGAACCTAGCGGGTCAGCCTGTTCAGCCTTATCAAGGCGAACTTGGCGCGCCGGACTTCAATCCGATGAGCACCAACCTAATCCCTGAGGGCGCGTTTGATGACCCCACCGAACACTTGAATTTTGGCATGGCGGGCTTGGTGCCCGAGGGAAGTTTCGACGAAGCGCCCGCATCCATGGGCGGAGCGCCCGTCCCAGAGGGCACATTCTCCCCCGAGAATTCCACGCCACCTTCCAGCGGCGGGGTCGGCGACTAACTCTTTCAAACAAAAAGCCAACTCAATCGAGTTGGCTTTTTTCATTTATTTCTCTGCATCGAGATCAGGCACAGGAATCATTACCTCTTTCACCTTCTCACTCGGAAAGGCCCATATCTCGCCTTTCACACCGCGCGCCAGATGAAAATCTCCGGCGCGGACAGTGGTGGGGCCTTCGAGCGAGTACACCGTCACTTCCTGGTCAACGTCACCATTGGTGATGACCACCAGCGGAATCAACCACGTCATCGAGCGCTTGATGCAAAAACCCGGGCGGGTGATGATATAGCTCTCGTCAAAAATATCCGCGCGCACAGGCCAGCGATCGAGCGAGTTTTGTATGTCGCTGACCAGCATGTCGCCGGACGAAACGTTTACCGTCTCGCCCCACGGCATGAGCAGTTCCATGATCTGCGGTTCATCAGAGGCGGGCGAAAATACTTCCACATGTCGCTCGATGAAACTTCGATACGGCTTGAATGCCAATTCGCGCAGAATTGGGTCTTGAGAAGTAATCGGGATCGGGGCCTTCTCCATAATTAAAATTCTAGCACAAATCGAAACTGAATCATGGCGCTGTGATGGCTATTATCCAATTGCAATTAATAACGGCCGCGTTCCATAATCACTTCGGGATGCGCCAGCTGATCCTCACGCGCCGCGAAGACCTGCACAGCGCAGGCTTTAAATTCTGGAATCTTCGCCTGCGGATCAAGCGCATCGTTGGTCAATAAGTTTGCCGCCGCTTCTGCAAAGTGAAATGGGATGAAGACCACGCCAATAGACGTTTTCTCCGTCACCGAAACACGCAGCACCACCTCCCCGCGTCGCGACGTCACCCGAACCGGGTCGCCGTTTCGAATGCCGTGCATCTCCGCGTCGGCGGGGTGCATATCCACGCGCGCTTCGGGGTAGGCTTCGTTAAGCACGGAGTTGCGCGTCATTGAGCCGCCGTGCCAGTGTTCGAGAACCCGCCCCGTGGTGAGGATGAACGGGTATTCGTCGTCGGCTTCCTCCATCACAGGGACATAATCCAACGGGAAAAATTTTCCGCGCCCGCTGGGGAAAGTTTCAGTGAACAGGGTCGGCGTGCCCGGATGGTCCATGGTTGGGACGGGGTAGATCAAACCAACTTTGTCGATACGCTCATAAGTGATGCCCGCGTAATCGAGATTGACACTGCCCATCTCGCGCAGAATCTCTTCGGGGTTTGAGTAGCTCCAGTTTGAGGTAGGCCGCCCGAGGCGCGACTCGAGGCGAAGCGCGAGGTCGCAGATAATTTTCCAGTCGACTCGCGATTGTCCGCGTGGAGGTTGCGCGGCGCGGACACGTTGTACGCGGCGGTCGGTGTTGCTGAATGTCCCGTCTTTTTCGGCGAAGGGAGTGGCGGGCAAAAAGACATCGGCGAACGCGCCGGACTCGTTGATAAAAATATCCTGCGCGACGAGGAACTCAAGGTGTTGCATGTGCTTGCGCGTCTCGTTGAGATTCGGCTCGGACATCATTGGGTTCTCGCCCATGATGTACAGCGCGCGCACACCGCCCTCATGCGCGTGAGTCAAAATTTCAGTGGTGGTCAGGCCGAGTTTGCGCGAGAGGCCGCCCGACTCAACGTTCCATGCTTTTTCCCATTGCGCGGCGTTGTCTTCATTATCAACGCGCATGTAGCCGGAATAATGAAAGGGCATGCAACCCATGTCGCTCGCGCCTTGCACGTTGTTTTGCCCGCGCAATGGATTCAGTCCCGTGCCATCGCGGCCGATGTGACCAGTGAGGAAGGCGAGATGAATCAGCGCGAGCGCGGAGGCCGTGCCGTGCGAGAGTTGCGAAATGCCCATGCCCCAATAAATGGCCGCGCTCTTCGCAGTGGCATACATACGCGCGGCTCTGCGAATATCTTCGGCGGGGACACCGGAAAGTTCTTCAGCGTATTCGGGCGTGAATTTTTCGAGCGACTCGATAAAATCTTGATAGCCTTCGGTGCGCTTCGCAATAAAATCGTGATTGATTAAATTTTCTTTGACGATGACATGCGCCATCGCGCTGAACACAGGCACGTTCGTGCCGGGCTTGAGCGGAAGCCACATCTCGGCAAAGTCCACGAGTTCGATGCGGCGCGGGTCAATGACGATCATCTTGGCGCCATATTTTTCAACCGCTTCTTTCATTTGCAGGCCGATGATGGGATGATTCTCGGTGGTGTTCGAGCCGGTGACGATGAACACGTCGTTCATAATTACCTGTGACGCCGTGTTGCTCATCGCGGAGGAGCCGACGGCTTTTTGCAAAGCAACGACGGAGCCAGCGTGGCACAGACGTGTGCAGTGGTCAATGTTGTTGGTGCGGAATAATGTGCGATACATTTTCTGCAAAAGATAATTATCTTCGTTGGTGGCTTTGGCGCAACAATAGACGGCCATCGCATCCGAGCCATCGCGCTGATAGATGCGCACGAGATTCTCGGCAACGAAGTTGAGCGCGGTGTCCCAGTCAGTTTCGACCCAGTCCCAATCATTGGAGATTTGCGAATTGGGAATCGGCTGTCCATCTTTGCTCACGGCGAAAACTTGCTCGCGTCCCTCGGGCTTGGGCTTGCCTTCGAGCAAATATCTGCGCACGAGCGGCGTGGTGACGCGCTTCGGGTGATAGACATAGTCGTAACCGAAGCGTCCCTTCACGCACAGGTTGCCCTTGTTGACAGGTGAGTCGAACGGCGAAGTCACCTTGAAGATGAAGTCATCTTTGACGTGCAATTCTAAATTACAGCCTACACCGCAATACGGGCAGGTGGTGGTGACAAT
>VFKQ01000356.1 GCA_009885445.1 Anaerolineaceae bacterium
TCCCCGCCGCCGTCGCAAAAGGCGCCGTCCTGAGCCCGTCGAAGGAAATCGCCCCGGGCGCCTTCGAGGACTATCCGCTCGCCGATTGGAACGCGGCCCTGAACGTGAATCTGACCGGCATGTTTTTGGTCACGCAGGCTTGTGTACAGCCGATGCTCGCGCAAGGAAAAAAAGGAAGCATCATCAATATTTGTTCCACGTACGGACTCAACGGCCCCGACCAAAGCATCTACATCAAAGATGGCAAGCGCGTGGCCTACAAGCCTGTTTACTACACGGTGACCAAAGCAGGCGTGTTGGGCTTCACCAAATATCTGTCCGCGTATTACGCCGGGACGGAGATTCGCGTCAACGCATTAACTCCGGGCGGCGTGTTCAATAATCATGAAGAATATTTTGTGAAGAATTATTCCGCCAAGACCATTCTGGGCCGCATGGCGAAGAAAGATGAAATGAACGGCGCATTGTTGTTCCTCGCTTCGGACGCATCTTCATATATGACGGGAAATAATCTCGTCGTAGACGGCGGATGGACGGCGTGGTAGGTACACACGTATACAAGTACACATGTAGACACGTAAATACGGCGCCGTGTATACCTGTTTCCCTGCCTACTTACACCGATGACTAACACCCTCGCCCTCATCCCCGCACGCGGCGGCTCGAAAGGAATTCCGCGCAAGAATATTCGCTCCTTCGCGGGCTGGCCGCTGATTGCGTGGAGCATTGCCGCGGCGAAGCAATCCTCAGCGGTGACGCGTGTCATCGTCAGCACGGACGATGATGACATTGCGGCCGTTGCCCGTCAGTTCGGCGCGGAGACTCCCTTCATGCGTCCCATTGAATTGGCGCGGGACAACACGACGGATTTGCCGGTCTTCGAGCACGCGTTAAAATGGCTGGCGGACAATGAAAACTATCGCCCCGATGTGGTCGTGCAGTTGCGACCCACCTCGCCGATTCGTCCGCGCGGAATGGTGGATGATGCGATAAATATTTTGCTCGCTCACGCAGACGCGGACTCGGTGCGCGGCGTGGTGCCTGCGGCGCAGAATCCCTTCAAGATGTGGCGATTCAATGGCGAGGGCAACCCGCTACAAGCGTTGGTCGAAGCGGACGGAATCCCGGAAGCGTATAACGCGCCGCGTCAAATTCTTCCGCCCGTGTATTGGCAGACCGGTCACATCGACGCCATTCGCACTTCGACAATTCTCAACAAACATTCACTGACTGGCGAGGTGATTTATCCGCTGGTGATTGACTCGAAATACAGCGTGGACATTGACACTCTGTCTGATTGGGCCAAATACGAAGCCATCGTTTTTAGCGGACTCGAAATGGTCGTGCCCGAGGGTGGGCAGAAACGTCCGATGCCGAAAGAGATCAAATTAATTATCAGCGACTTCGATGGAGTCATCACCGATAACCGCGTGTGGACCGACCAGGACGGACGGGAATCCGTGGCCGCCTCACGGTCCGATTCGATGCGCGTGGCCCAATTGCGCGAACGCGGCATCGAGGTGCTGATTCTGTCGTCGGAGACAAATCCAGTTGTGCAGGCGCGCGCGAAGAAAATGAAAGTCGAAGCAATTCACGGGGTTGGCATCCACGATAAGGGCGCGGCTTTACGCGAAGTGCTTGCCAGCAAAAAAGTGAGCGCCGAGCATGTGGTATATATTGGCAACGATTGGAATGACCTGCCTTGTTTTGAAATTGCGGGCTGGGCCGTGGCCGTGCCAGACGCGTACCCCGAAGTGTTGCGCGCCGCAGATTATGTGTTGCAGACGCGCGGTGGATTCGGCGCGTTGCGCGAATTGTGTGATTTGATTTTAAAAAATTTGTAGTAACGACTCTGCGTTAGCGCCCTTCAGGGTTAGTCGTTAAAAGTGATTGGCTCACAGGACGCGACTGAAGTCGCCACTACGAAAACAGGAGAAAAAATGACTCGTGAAATTAAATTTGGCAGGCGCATGATCGGCGATGGACATCCTGCATACATCATCGCCGAGGTCGGCATCAATCACAACGGCGACCTTGAGATTGCCAAAAAAATCATTGACGCCGCCGCGCACGCAGGCGCAGACGCGGTGAAATTCCAGAAGCGCACGCCCGAGGTGGCGACTCCGCCCGAGCAACAGAAACAAATGCGCGAGACGCCCTGGGGTTACATCACCTATCTCGATTATCGCTACAAAGTGGAATTCGGACTCGAGCAATATCGCGAGATCGAGCGTCATTGCAAAGAAAAGAAAATTGACTGGATGGTCTCAGTGTGGGACGAGCCTTCGGTGGATTTCATGGAGCAGTTCGACACGCCCGCCTATAAAGTTCCCTCGGCCTCGCTGACAGACCACGCCCTGCTCACGCATGTGCGCAAGACCGGCAAGCCCGTCATCATCTCCTCGGGCATGTCTACGATGGAGCAGATTCGCCGCGGCGTTGATGTTGTCGGTGCAAAAGATTTAGTCATCATGCATTGCACCAGCACGTATCCCTGCGAGCCGGAAGAATTGAATCTCAAAATGATTCAAACATTGCGCAGTGAATTTCCAAACAACCCCATTGGTTATTCGGGTCACGAAGTGGGACTTGTGCCGTCTGCCGTTGCGATTGCGCTGGGCGCAAGCTCCATTGAGCGGCACATCACCATGGACCGCGCCATGTGGGGCAGTGACCAGGCCGCGTCAGTGGAGCCGGGAGGCTTTGAAAGACTCGTCAAATACATCCGCGTCACCGAGGCCGCGCTGGGCGACGGCGTGAAAAAAGTTTACGAATCCGAAAAGGGTTCGCTGAAGAAATTGCGCCGCGTTGTGAACGAATGATTCGTAGGGGCACGGCGCCGCCGTGCCCCTACACGTATAATTCCCCTCATGGCAATCCCCCAGCAAATCCGTCGCATCCTTCGCCCCGCCGCGAAAACTGCCCAATCCATTTTGCGCTGGAAGCGGTTTTCTTTTAATGAAGCGCCGCCCATTTTTGGCAACGCCAAACCGAAAAGCGGGTCGCATCTGCTGTTGCAAATTCTCGGCGGCTTCACTAAAATCATGCCCTATCGTTATGTGCAGGAGGAGCCGATTCGCACGGTCCGCTACGAGGGCGGGCGCCGAAGCGCGGACGAAATCCTGGCCGACTTGCACCACGTCCCGAGCGGA
>VFKQ01000128.1 GCA_009885445.1 Anaerolineaceae bacterium
CGCCGAGGACGGCGGCTTGAGCCTATGTAATTTAGACTTCATGTACGCTAGAGAAACCACGGATGAAAGGGATAAAAGGCAAGCCTTCGCGCTCTCAAATATCCTTCGCCGCTTCGCATCTTCGCGGTGAGAAAAGCGCAGAAAGTGACTGCGCTCAGTATATTTGGAAAGCGGCGTCAACACAGGTGTGCATCATCGCATGAAACGACAAGGGCGGAGTTGGAAGCGTCAACATACTCAAGCTATGTTAGCCGCATTGAGCGAACTACACAGCAATCGCTTTCAACCCCTTGGCCTAGCGCATCTTTGGCTTAATCACCCCTACACTTTTGCGCCATACCCCAAGCAAGGTTTGCCTTGTGAAGCATGATGCATATTTTTTTAATCCGACTCGCCTCCTTTGAATTTTTCCAAGCCCCGGCCAATCCGCGCCATCGGGCTTGACTCAACATCCAGGCGCGCCTCTTTCTTGACCTCGAAGCGGGTTGCGGCTAAAATGCCTGCTCCTCCCCTTATGTTTGAATCCCTCACCTCCCGCCTCAACAAAATCTTCGACGGCCTGCGTCGGCGCGGCAAACTCAACGAAGCCGACGTGGATGCCGCGTTGCGCGAAGTACGTCTCGCCCTGCTCGAAGCAGACGTACACTTTAGCGTCGTCAAAACTTTCATCGCCAGTGTGCGTGAACGCGCTGTCGGGGCTGAGGTCTCGAAAGCGCTTAACCCCGGCCAACAGGTGGTTAAGATCGTCAACGAGCAGCTGATCGCCTTTTTGGGTGAACCCGCTCCGTTGAATCTGACAGGGCCGAAGCCGCGAGTCATCTTGTTGGCTGGCTTGCAAGGCTCGGGTAAAACGACTGCCGCAGGAAAGCTCGCGAAATTGTTGCGCTCGAAAGGCGAGCGCGTGATGTTGGTGGCGGGCGACCCATATCGTCCGGCGGCAGTGAAACAATTGCAACAACTCGGCGAGCGCGCCGACGTGCCCGTTGAAGCCGACGAGACTCTCTCGCCGCCCGATCTCGCCGCGCGCGCATTAGACAAAGCGCAAAAGGGCGGATTCACCGTCGTCATCGTGGACACCGCCGGACGCTCGCAGATGGACGCGCAGTTGATGGACGAATTGAAGGCCATCGCGGCGAAAGTCCAGCCAGTAGACACTTTGCTAGTGGTGGACGCGATGATCGGACAAGAGGCGCTGAATATCGCGCAGGGATTCCGCGACGCGATTCAGATCACGGGTTTGATTATGACCAAGATGGATGGCGACTCGCGCGGCGGCGCGGCCATCTCGATTCGCTCGGTAACCGGCGTGCCAATTAAATTCCTGGGCGTCGGCGAAAAACTAGACGCGCTCGAAGTGTATGATTCTTCGCGAATGTCGTCGCGCATTCTGGGCATGGGTGACATGCTCGGGCTGATCGAAAAAGCCGAAGCCATGTTTGACGAGGGGCAGGCGCAGAAATCCGCCGAGCGCATGATGAGCGGACAGTTCACGCTCGAAGATTTTCTCGACCAAATGAAGCAAATGAAAAAGATGGGGCCGCTGAGCGGAATTTTAGAAATGCTCCCCGGTCAGTTGGGCAAACAAGCCAAAGGCGTGGACCCGCAAGCTGTTGAAAAAAACTTCAAACAATCCGAAGCCATCATCCATTCAATGACTTTGAAAGAACGCCGCGACCCCGAGATTTTAAATGGCTCGCGCAGAAAACGCATCGCCGCCGGCTCGGGCACGGACGTGCAAGACGTGAATCGACTCGTCAAGCAGTTCCGCGAGATGCAGAAGATGATGAAGACTTTGCAAAAGGGCGGAATGAAGGGATTGGGAAGGTTGTTCGGGGGCTGATCCCTTTTCGGCATTCTTATCCACGCAAATAAAGAGACAGTCACCTTCGCGAAGCGTCTGACTGTCTCTTCTGTTATTCCACCAAGTCCTTGAGATGCTTCAGAATCGCATCGCGTGCCTGTGCATAATCCGCGCTGACGGGTGGAACGCCCTCCCAAACTTCCGTTGCCGTTTTATCGACAAACTC
The DNA here is from genome assembly GCA_009885445.1 of Anaerolineaceae bacterium. GTDB lineage: Bacteria > Chloroflexota > Anaerolineae > Anaerolineales > Villigracilaceae > Denitrolinea. The sequence continues at coordinate 2,028 of VFKQ01000128.1, forward strand.
TTCGGGCAGTTCGCAAAATGTGACAATTTTTCTTGCCGACTCAACTTCTGCCCGCCTGAGTTTTTGCGGCGGCCCGTCAGCGAAGGGGATGCCGTCGGAGCGCAAACCCGCTACGGCGGCGGACGAGAGCGCGGAGTCTGGGTGGGTGCCCCGTGCCAGGGCGCGGACGTCTAATCCGCGCTTGATGGCGAGTTGGTTAAAGTAGGCGGCGGCGATGACGCTTTTGGCCGCGCCGTGTTCGCAGACGAAGATGATGGTTTTGGAATCAGACATGTTATTTGGCCGTTATTGTGGCGAGGCCATTGCTCCACAGACTCATGCTGTCTGAGTTGAGCCAGGCGAGCGCCTCGGGGAGTCCGCGCAGGTAGGCGTCGAAGAAGGCGATGCCTGTTGTGGCGATGTAGGCTTTCAGTCCGGGCGTGCCATCCACGTCCAATCCGAACGTACTGTGCGTGGCGCCCGGTGAATCAATGTAAAGCAGATATTGGTTGGGGCCAGCGAGGTGATTCCACGGGTCGAGCCGACTGCGCGCTTGTTCGCCCGCAGAATTATCGTTTGCGCCGGTGGCAATTAGCATCGGGGCGTGGACGTTGTCCCAGGAGTGCTCGGTCATGCCGATGTAATCAATACCCTGCGGAGAGTTGATCAGAAACGCCTTGAAGCGCGGGTCGGCTGAGTAGAGATCATGAACGCTGGGCGAGACATCGAGCAATGCGCCGGCGAGACTCATTGCCCCGCTGGTTCCGCCCGAATGGCCTCCTGTGCCGATGCGTTCGCGGTCAAAGATCAGGCCGCTGGCTTTTTCGATTTTGTCGAGATCATCCAACACGGCGCTCGAGTCGCGCGGACGGTCGTACCACAACGAGAGCAGTGTGCCGCCCTCTGAAACTTCTGTGGTCAGGTCGCTTAGTTCACATTCGTCTGCGGGGATTTGCAAGGCAACACAGTGTGAGCCAAGTTCGTCCTCTGCATGAGCGATGTGAATGACGGCATATCCCGCACTCGCCAGCGCGTTTCCCCATTCTTCCTGACCATGGTGTCCGGTGTTGAGATAGCCTCCGCCATGTGACCAGACAATCAGCGGAAGCAGACTCGGCGCGCCGATGGGGTAGCGAATCAGAATTTTGAAACTGCGACTACCGTCTGCCCAGGTCACGGTGTAGTTGTCGAACACTTTGACATCATACGTGTTCGGCGTGACGTATTCGACCGCGTCCAGCGCCGAAGTGTTGACGACGGCGGGCGCGGAGCTTGTCGTACTTGTCTGAGCTGGCGGATTTGGACGCTGGTTGCGTCCCATGCGGCAACTGGGGAGCAATAAAATGACAAGCAGAAATGCAGATAGGCGCATCGTTTTCATATTTTATCTTCTCCAAAAATTCATAGGTTATGGGATTTATCTGTAAAATTTTTCGTCGGCATTATGGTCGCCAACCGTTCATAATTTTCCCAACTTTGAGAAAGACATGCGCACGCTTGAGTTTGTGCTTGACAAGCCTTTCAACGTGGATATAATTTGGCTTGTTCTGGCGCTGGTGCTGGAATTGGCAGACAGGCACGCTTGAGGTGCGTGTGCCGTAAGGCGTGGAGGTTCAAGTCCTCTCCAGCGCACACTAATCCTCCCATTTATGGGAGGATTTTTTATTCCATCAAGTCTAGAAAATCCCGGAATAATTTTGCAATCAGTGCGAGCTGGCTACTGAGCCGATGGTCGCTATCCACCAAGTGTAAGGTGGCTTTGAATTTTTCGGCATAGCGTACGCTATTTTGATAGGATATAACGCTATCATTCCAGCCGTGGACGATGTCGACTCTTTCCGCGCTCGGGGCGGGTTCAGCGGAAGGAAACTCGGCGATGTAAAACGCCGGGGCCAGCAGGAACAAGCCTCTCGGCTTGAGTGTGGCAGAGGCCGCGGCGGCCACCCAGCCTCCCATGCTCGACCCAACGAGGAGCAGGGACTCGACCCGGCGCGCGTCTGAATCTAAAAGTTTTTGCAGTCGTTGCGCGGGGTCCATCATATTTGTGTAATCCAGGCTTTCAACGCTGTATCCATGCTGACCTGCAATTTCAGCGAGCGTCGTAATCTTGTCGCCCCACGGGCCGCTCTCTTTTCCGTGGTTGAAATAGACTGCCTTGTTCATGTATTATTTTCCAGGTGGTAAAATGACATCAAATATTTTGAGGAGAATTTTATGGGCGCCATATTTCCATCGCTTGAGTGGTTGAATGAACTGGAGAAAAAAATTAACGCGGACGCGCGCTATAACGAGATTGCGAAAAAATGGGAGGGCGATATTGTCATCGCCATCACGCCCGAGGGAAATTTGCAGGAGCAAAAATATTTCTATCTCGATCTATGGCACGGAAAGTGCCGCGGCGTTGCAGAATTGAGCGATGCTTCCGAAAAAAAAGCCATGTTCGTGCTGACTGCAAGTTACGAAAATATCAAGCGCATCCTCACCGGCAAGCTTGACCCAATGCAGGCCATGATGACTCGGAAACTTATTGTGCAGGGGAATTATGCCGTGTTGATGCGCAATGTGCCGACTGTGCTGGATTTTGTGCGTTGCGCACGGGAGAACACGAAGGAAATTCTGTAACATCCAATCGCCCGATGATTTTGGGCGATTTTTTATTAGACCACTTGCATAAGTGGCTTGCGAGAAAAACGAAGGAAATTCTTAGCCACGGATTTGACGAATTTGCGCGGGTTTTTGAATAAATCCGCGAAAATCAGTGAAATCCGTGGCAAAAAAGACTTTTGCAAGAGTTCTATTTTACGGCTTAGCGCAAAATCTGGCCGATGAATTGGCGAGTGCGCGCTTCGCGGGGGCGTTCGAATAGCTCTTCTGGCGGGCCGCTCTCCACAATTTTTCCGTGATCCATAAAAATGATTTCGTTGGCAACCTCGCGGGCGAAACTCATTTCATGACTCACGATGAGCATGGTCATGCCGTCTTTGGCGAGACCTTTCATTACTTCGAGCACCTCACCAATTAATTCAGGGTCGAGGGCCGAGGTGGGTTCGTCGAAGAGCATCACCTTAGGTTCCATGGCCAGCGCGCGCGCAATAGCCACGCGTTGTTTTTGTCCGCCAGAGATTTTGTTTGGATACTCGTCTTTTTTGAACAGCAACCCGACGCGAGCCAGATTCGATTCGGCTATTTCGCGGGCCTTCTCGCGCTGCATGCCTTTGACAATCAGCGGACCCGCCATCACGTTTTCAAGGACGCTCATGTGCGGAAAGAGATTGAACTCCTGAAAGACCATGCCGGCTTCAGCGCGAACCGCGTTGATATCGTGGCTATTGTGGGTCAGCTTCACGCCGTTCACCAGGATTTCGCCGCTGGTCGGCACTTCGAGATGATTGATACAGCGCAGAACGGTGGACTTGCCCGACCCGCTGGGGCCGATAATCACCACCACCTTGCCCGCGCCAACAGTCAGGCTGACGTCATCCACCGCGTGAAGACTGTGGAATTTTTTTACCAGATTACGAATAACAATGATCTCGTCAGATGAGTTGGTAGAGTTATTCATAGTGGGTTTCAACGATTGTGAATCGAAAGTCTGGTTTCAAGGGTGCGAATCAGCCGCGATAGCAAAATAGTCATGGTCAGATAGATGAAGGCCAGAATGCTATAAGACTGGAAAAACAAAAAGGTGCTGGCCGCATACAGCTTGGTGATTTGGGTAATATCTTCAACCCCGAGCACAGATACCAGCGACGAATCTTTGAGCATGGCCACGAAATCGTTGCCCAACGCGGGCAGAACCCGGCGAATGGCTTGCGGCAGGATAATATGCCGCATCGCCTGAAAATAGCTCATGCCCACTGCCCGCGCCGCTTCCATTTGTCCCTTTTCAATGGACTGGATACCCGCTCGAAAAATCTCAGACTCAAACGCGCCATACGCAATGGCCAGCCCGAGCACCACGCGCAACTCGTTGGGGAAATCGCGTGTGCGAGCGCCGAGCATTTCGGCGATTAGCGGCACTGCCACAAAGGCGATGTACATCAACAAAACCAGAATGGGGACACCGCGCACGACTTCCACGTAAAACGAGGCGATGTTGAAGATGACCCTGTTCTTGGATACCCGCGCCAGGCCCACAAAGAGCCCAATGACCACCGCGATAATATAGGCTGAAAACGTGACCCGCAATGTGATTCCAATTCCGGTGGAAATCGCGGCGAAAATGTTAGACATGCGTTGATTGGTAACGATTTGAAAAACAATAATCAGCCCTATCAGAATGGCGACGATTAACCACCAGGGCCAGTCGGCCATGCGCTCAAGGGACGGCGCAATGCGAGACTGGCGCGTTGATGTATCGGAGGTGTCAGATTCTTTATTGAACATGGCGGGGTAACTTGTTTGAATTAGAGATTTTGGGAAAGAAAAAATCAAGCCTGCCGAGAACTTTCTCGGCAGGCTTGTGGAATTAGTGAAAAACTACGGGGCGGAGGGGAACCATACTGCGTAGATGGCCGCGAGCGTTCCGTCAGCCTCCATGGCGGCCAGAGCCTGATTGATCGGCTCCAGCAGGTCACTGCCCTTGGGGAAGACAAAACCCAGCTCTTCACTGGTCAGCGCTTCGCCGACGATTTTAAGCTTGTTGGGGTTTGCGCCGATATAGCCTTGCCCGGCAACGTCGTCCATAACGGTTCCATCAATGTCGCCGTTGATTAGCGCCTGAACAATCAGGCCGTATTGGTCAAAGGCAATCACATGATCTTCACCGAATAGCTCCACCGACAGGTCATAGTTGGTTGTGCCGGGTTGCGCGCCCACTTTAAAATCGCCGAGTGCCTTAAGCTCATCCACACTCGCAAAGCGGGTTTCATCTGCCTTCACCAGCAACTTCTGCGCCAGTTTAATGAACGGCGTCGAGAAATCAACATTCAGCGCGCGTTCAGCCGTGATGGTGATACCGTCGGCGGCCATGTCAAACTCGGCCTGACCGGTTCCGCCCATCACAGCCACGATGGTGTCCCAGCTGGTCTGCACAAAGACAGGCTTGCAGTTCAGGCGCTTGCACGCTTCGCGCAAAATATCGTAATCGTATCCGACACCTTCGCCGGTTGTCTCGTCAATGAAGTTAAACGGATTGTAAGCGTTCTCCACGGCGATGCGAACTTCGCGTCCGCCCAGGCCGTCCGTCGAAGGCGCGGGGCTAGGCTCGGCCTTGTTGCCGCACGCGCTGAGCGCTAGCGACGCAACGACCAGTACGCTAAAAAGGAAAGGCATTTTCTTCATGGTGATTTTTTCTCCTGATGGTTGAAATATATGGGTCTATTCAAAATACGGGCTTATGATTTTGGCAGGCGTCGGGCAACCTCCTTTTAGTTTGGTAGGATGCTTTAGCATAGTCCACACTGCCTAGAAAATCAAGGGGAAATAACCAGCTCATAGACATCAACCTTGCCTTGCCACTGCGAAGCGGATAAAATGACGCTTAGGTTTTTCTGCCAAAAATTCATTTCAAGATTACAAGGTGAAAAAGTGGAAATCATCGTTTCACAGACACAAGCTCGGGTTCCTGTCGCCGTTTTACAACTCAGCGGGGAAGTTGACTCTTCCAACTATCAGGAATTTTCAGACGCCGCCCGTGAGGCCGTCGAAGGCGGGGCGCAATATCTTCTGCTGGATATGTCCGCCGTCACTTATATCAGTAGCGCAGGCCTGCGCGCCATCAACGAAATCTTCCTCATGTTTCGCAAAAAATACCCCAACGAAGTTTCCAACCCACAGCAAAAATCGCAACGCCTAAAACTCTTCAATCCGCAACAGCGCGTGGCGCAAACATTGTCTATTTCGGGTGTCGACAGTTTTCTCGAAACACACACCGACCTGCAATCTGCGCTAGCCTCCTACTAACCCCGTCCATGTTGCAACCCATTTTAAAAATAAATCTGACGAGCGGCGAAACAAGCTCGTATGATGTGCCGCCCGAATGGCAGAAGGATTTCCTCGGAGGCGCTTCGCTGGCCGCCCGCCTGCTATATACGACTCTAACTCCCGAGCTGACCGCCTTCGACGAGGACGCGCCGCTGCTCCTTTTGAACGGGCCGCTGACGGGCAGTCTTGGTCCCACCGTTGGCCGCTTCGTCGTCTGCGGACTCTCGCCCGCGACGGGTTTGTGGGCCGAGGCCAACTGCGGCGGCTTCTGGGGGCCTGAGTTGCGCATGGCCGGCTACGACGGCCTGTGGATCACCGGACGCGCTCAGGGGCGCGTATACCTCTGGTTGACGGGAGGCCGCCTCGAGGTCCGCGATGCGAGCGCGCTCTGGGGGCAGGATACTTATCAGTTGCAAGAATCCGTTCGCGGCGAGGTGGGAGTCGCCAATGCCCGCGTCGCAGGAATCGGCGTCGCGGGCGAAAATGGAGTCCTCTTCGCCGGAATCTTTTGCGACAATGGCCGCACCGCCGGGCGCACTGGACTCGGCGCGGTAATGGGCGCAAAAAGCTTGAAGGCCATCGCGGTCAAGGGACATCTCAAAGCGCCGCTTTCTGAAAATGAAATTTACAAACCAATTCGTTCCGCGTCGAACAAGGCGTTACGCACCGACACGCAAACCGGCGTGTTGCAAGACTTGGGCACCTCGGGCGTGACAGATTACGCCGACTATCTTGGCTCGCTGCCGAAGATGTATTACACGCTGGGTGAAATTGATAACATCGACAAAGTCTCCGGCTCAACGATGAAGGAAACAATTCTCGTCGGCACGAGCGCGTGTCAGGGATGTGTGATTGCGTGCGGACGCGTTGTTAATTTGGGTGACGGCCAAAAACGCAAAGGCCCCGAATACGAAACTGTGGTGGGACTCGGCCCCAATTTAATGATTCGTGATTTGAGCGCCATCACGCGCCTGATGGAATTGTGCGACCGTTACGGCATGGACACAATCAGCACGGGCAACACCATTGGTTGCGCAATGCACTTGTTTGACCGTGGCATTATTTCTGAAGCAGACACCGGCGGAATTATTTTAAAGTGGGGTGATGAAGCCACCGTTGCCGAATTGATTCACCTGACCGCGCGGCGCGAGGGATTCGGCGCACTGCTGGCGCAAGGTTCGCGGCGCATGGCCAAGCATTTCGGCGCAGAGGAAGAAGCCGTGCAAGTAAACGGGCTTGAAGTGGCCTATCACGACCCGCGCGGCGTTTCGGGTATGGCGCTGGTGTACGCCACCAGTCCGCGCGGCGCCTGCCATAACCAGTCTGATTATTTCTTCGTGGAGTGGGGCCAGGCCGAGGAAGCGGTGGGCCTGAAGTTTTATAATCGCCACGCGGGCGCGGAGAAGGCGGGCAATGTGGCCATTCACCAAAACTGGCGCACGGTGTTCAACTCGCTGGTCATGTGTATTTTCGCCAACGTTCCGCCGCAAACACAGGTTGATTTAATTAACGCGGCTTGCGATTATAATTTTTCCATCGCCGACATGATGCAGGCAGGCGAGCGCGGCTGGACGATTAAGCGTGCCATTAACAATCGTCGCGGGTTAACACGTGCGAATGATAAACTTCCCAAAGCCTTTTTGGAGCCGTACGAGACCGGCGGCTCGGCGGGTTACGTGCCTCCGTTTGCAGAAATGCTCGAAGCCTACTACGAAGCGCGCGGCTGGGACAAGTCCACCGGCAGGCCGTCGAAAGCAAAACTGCTCGAGTTGAATTTGGTGGATGTAGCGGACGATTTGTATTAGTAGTGACATCTGTCATTGCGAGGAGCCGCGAGCCTTAAACGGCGAGTGCGGCGACGAAGCAATCTCCTCGTTGAGTAGGAGATTGCTTCGGGCGGATACGCCCTCGCAATGACAACCGTTCATAAAACAAAAAAAATCAGGAGTAACCCATGACTATCACCAAGACCCCCGCACAATCCATTGCATCTGCGCGCAAAGCGGATTTTGATTTGTCGAAACAGGGCATCACCAAGCCCGGCGCAGTCTATTGGAACCTGCCCGCCGAGGCCATGTACGAAGAAGCTGTCTTTCGTGGGGAGGGCGCAACCGCCCTCGGCGGGCCGCTGATCGTGGACACCGGCAAACACAAAGGCCGCTCGGCCAATGATAAGTTCGTCGTCAAGCACGTGGACTCTGAAGGTCACGTGTGGTGGGGGCAATACAACCGTCCCTTCACCCCAGAAAATTTTGACGCCCTGCACAAGCGCATGTTGGAAGCCACGCAGGATAAAGATTTATTCGTCCAAGATGTGTACGCCGGCGCGGACGAGAGTCATCGCTTGCGTGTGCGCTTCGTCACGCAGATGGCCTGGCACAGCATGTTCATTCGCAACATGTTCATCCTGCCCGAAACCGACGCAGAACAAAAAAACTTCATGCCCGATTTCACTGTGATCGACCTGCCCGATTTTAAAGCCGAGCCTGCCAGCGACAAAACGAACAGCGAAACTTTCATCATCATGTCGTTTGAAAAGAAACTCGCCATCATCGGCAACACGGCCTATTCGGGCGAAATGAAGAAATCCATTTTTACTTTGCTCAATTATCTTCTGCCGTTGAAGGGCGTGCTTTCGATGCACTGCTCGGCGAATGTGAATCCAAATGATACAAACGACGTGGCCCTCTTTTTTGGACTCAGCGGCACGGGCAAGACCACGCTTTCAGCGGATCCCACGCGCCGCCTGATTGGCGACGACGAACACGGCTGGAGCGACACGGGCGTGTTCAACTTTGAGGGCGGGTGTTACGCCAAAGTGATCGGACTCTCCGCCGCCGCCGAACCTGAAATCTTCGCCACCACACGCCGCTTCGGCACGATTCTCGAGAACGTGGTTTACGATCCCTCCACGCGCGTTGTCAATCTCGCCGACGACTCGATTACCGAAAACACGCGCGCTTCGTATCCGCTGGATTTCATTGACAACGCCGTGCCTGAAGGCAAAGCGGGACATCCTAAAAATATCATCCTGCTCACCTGCGATGCGAACGGCGTCATGCCGCCCATCGCGCGCCTGACGCCCAATCAGGCGCTGTATCAATTCATCTCGGGCTACACCGCCAAAATCGCGGGCACCGAAGTGGGCCTCGGCAAAGAGCCGACGTTGACTTTCTCCGCTTGCTTCGGCGGGCCGTTCATGGTGCATCATCCCTCCGTGTATGCGGCGTTGTTGAAAACCAAAATCGAGAAGCATGGTGTCAAGTGTTGGCTGGTCAACACCGGCTGGGTCGGCGGACAGTTTGGCGTGGGCAAACGCATCAGCATCAAACATACGCGCGCCCTGCTGAATGCCGCACTCTCCGGCAAACTGGACAATGTGAAATATATGCAAGACCCCACCTTCGGCTTCGAAGTGCCGCTCGCCTGCGAAGGCGTCCCTGCCGAAGTGCTCGACCCGAAATCCTCCTGGGCCGATAAAGCTGAATACGACAAACGTTACATCGCTTTGGCTGAGCGCTTCATCGAGAACTTCAAGAAGTTTGAAGAAGGCACGCCGAAAGAAGTCATCGAAGCCGGGCCGAAACTGTAGCTGAAAAAAAAAGAAGACCTCACGTTAGTGAGGTCTTCTTTTTTTCGGAACAACTCTTTCTCGCGTTACAAATATTTTCAGTTAACGCGCGACATCACGATGCCACGTTACAACAGCGAATGTCATCTACTTTGCATAAGCTTAGCTACTTGCTCAAAGCCTCAGCCGCCTTTGTATTTCCTCCACGGCCCGCTTGGCCTCGGCCAGCCCCGACTGGGTGCCTTCGCGATAATACTTGATTGCCCCAATGATATTCCCGCGCTTAATCTCTTCGATCACCTGCGGGTCATCGCGCGCGTTTTCTTCAGTGAGGAAATTAATCCCAAGATGTTTGTATAAATGCGCCACCTGCTCCTCGAGATAAACGATTCGTTTGCGCAGGTCTTCAATACTCGTCTCTACAGACATTTTGTTCTCCTTTGCGATTCTATTTTTTGTGAATTTGAAATAAGCCGTCGCCTATTTGCTCCAGGCGATACAACTCACTCAACTGCGGCAAATCAATTGTAAAGTAAATCGGCCGTGTTTCAATATTTGCATCAATATACTCCAGCGTGGTTTCGCTGAGCAACAAATCTTCGCCGGTCAGCGCTTCAGCAAATGTGATGTCGGGTCGGTCCGCGTCGAACAGCGCGGTGTAAATCAACGAATACAATTTGTCCCAATCGGCGAACACAATTGCATTTTCATCCACGCGGCGCAAAACTTTTGTCGCATCTTGAATCGCTTTCTCGGGCGCGAACACCGCATAAATATGATCGCGCTGGATGAAGCTCGTATACCCACTGCGCGCCGCGAGACTCAAGTCTGCGCGCGATTGCCACAGCGGGACGATGACCAGCGACAAACTTGTCAGCGCTAAAACGAAACGCGCCAGCCCCGCCCGTAGCGGCCAGCCCGCCATGAGCCGCTCCAGCGCCCCCAGCGCCGCGCTCGCGCCCAGCCCGCCCCACACGCCAACGATGACCGTCACCGGAACATAAAACTCGCGGTAAATCGAAAACGCCACGCTGACGCCGAGTCCCCAAATCAGCAGGAAGCCCGTCCACGCGTAAAGCGCGTGTGCCCAACGCCGCTCGAAAAACAATGTCAGCGCGCCGACGATGACCAAGATAAATTGCCACAAGTGAAAGAAGCGGAAATATTCCACCAGCCGTGCATTAATTGTCTCAGCGGGGGCGCTGAAGTAATAGCTCCAGAAATGATTCGCGGGGAAGATGGCGAAGAGTCGCTCGAAGGGAGAATCAAATTCATTGGGGGCTAACCCGTATAAACTGAGTGAAGGACGGTAGACGGTGTTGTAAACGCTGGAGGGCGGATCGTTGTAGTCCACATAAAGAAAAGCGGCGAGAGTCAATGTCAGGCCGAGCAACGCGCCGATTGCCGCGCCGAGCCACGCGGAGCGAGTGCGCGCTTTGAAAATTAAAAATGCCAGCACGCCCGCGCCGGTCATCACGATGGTGCTGTGAATGCCGAGGGCCAGCCCGCCGAGCAGACCAGCGAGAAAAAGATAGCGCGTGTTTTTTGTTTGCTCCCACAGCAAAACAAGCAACCACACGCTGGCGATGAATCCCGCCGCGATGGCATAGGATTCTGAAATGAGCGCGCGCCACCAAAAGCCCTCCATCAGCGCCGCCAGCAACGCGCCAGAGACAGCCGCCGCGCGTCGTCCGCCGTGCGCGCGGACGATTAAATAAATCAGCGCGACCGCCCATGCGCCGAAGAACGCCGACATGAAATTGACGCGCCAGGCAATACTGCCGTACGGAATCAGTGTGAACAATTTGCCGAGCATGATGTGTGTCATGTATCCGCTGGGATGCGTCATGCCCAGCGTGTAAGACAGCACTTGAAACTCTGCTGAATCCCCCCACAACAGCGACGGCGCCAGGGTGCGCGTGTAGAGCGCCAGCGCGAGCAGAAAAATCAGCGCGGCGATTCCAGAATCGGTTTTTGAAAAAAGCTTGGCGGGGTATTGGGCTTGAGTCATTTAATTCAATTTAACACGAAGTACACAAAGGGCACAAAGGTTTTAAGAACTCTGGGTTTGCGATGCATTCCTTCGTGTACTGAGTGTCCTTTGTGTTTAAAGGTTTTCTTTAGAAAGCAATCTCGGCCACCTGCTCGAAGTTAATATCAAACGTTTCGAGCGCTTCGGCTTCGGCCTCGGCGTCGTGCCAGTCACCAGCCTGGGCGCCGCGCGCACAGTAGGAACGATATGTGCAGTAGGCGCATTTCTTTTCGTCGTCCGTTTTTTCAAATTCAGCGCGCCCTTCGATATCGCCGATCAATTTTTCGAGCGCGTCGCCGTCGCGTTTGAACTGCGCAGTGTCGTACTTAAAGACGGCGGGGTCGTCAGGATAGTCTGTGTACCAATAAATCATCTCGATATTTTCTGGCTGAATAGACTCGCCGCCGTTGAGCGACGTGCCCGCCACGGCCAGCAGGTAACGATAGACGCGAGTCTGCATGCGGATGGCCATCCATTCGTTCTTGGGGCGCTTGTGATAGGTCTTCCAGTCGTAGATGGTGGCGCGGCCATCTTTGATGGCGATTAGGTCATACTTGGCGAGGAGACGATGATTGCCCATCGGCGCGGACAATGCCACTTCGGGGGAACCCGCTCCGAGCGCGGCGGGGTGCGGAAAGGCGCGGATGAAATTGTCCCACCAGCGAGTCAGGTCGGGGCTGGTTGCCAATCGCGCGAGTTTTTCGGGCGGCAGTCCTAGAAAATGTTGCTGGGCGAGGCGGTGAAAAAATTGTCCCTGCTCAATGCGCGATTCGTTTTCGAGGGCGGGTTCGGCTTCGATGGCAGGATAGGATAATTTTTCGATGTAGCGCAATTGAAAGCGGCGCGCGCAGTCGAAGTAATCTTGCAGAGAGGATTGCGAAAAGGTGAAGGGTTTAGACAGTTCCATGTTTCAAGTTCCAAGTGCGTCGGTATTGTACAACAAAAGCCATGTTGTACCGCGAGATCTATGACGCACATGGCGTCAATGTTTCTTGTCAACGATGCTTCAGCCGCCGTCCCCGGCGGCGTTGTTAGTGGAATTCCTGCGCCGAGGACGGCGCAGGGAGCAAGCAAAAATTAGTATCGTGGCACCATGGTGCCACGATACGCCAATTCATCGTGTATAATCCCAAACATGATTTACAAATTTCGCGCAGGGACATTCCCGCTGGTGATCGGTGTGCGTGGCTTCAGAAACTTTGGGCCTCCTCGAATCGCGCCTGTGTGATGAAGTAAGTTTTTTTCTTCACGCCGCAGGTCGCCTGCGGCTTTTTTATTTAATATCTGGAGTGCAGGCTTTAGCCTGCATCATTGGCGGGCTGACCCTAAAGGGCGCTGTCGCAGAGTCCGCACTCCAAAGACTTGGAAAACATCATGGTTCAAATTCAACTCTCCAACGTAACATTACTGCTCGGCGCAAAAAGAATCTTCGAGAATCTCAACTGGGAGATTCAGCGCGGACAGCGCATCGGACTCGTCGGCGCGAACGGCGCGGGCAAGTCGTCGCTGTTTAAATTGATTCAGGGCGAACATGCCCCCGAGCTGGGCGGACTCGTCACCCGCGCGCGCTCAATCTCGAGCGGATACCTGCCTCAGCATCCCGAGCTGGATTCAACGCAGACGGCTTTCGACGCCGCATTGGCGGGCAATCCGCGCGTGGCCGAAGTGCGCGCCGAACTCGAACGAGTCGAATCAAGTTTGAGCGACCCCGAAATTTACGGCCACGAAAAGAAATTGCAACGCGCTCTCGAGCGACAGAGTCAACTCGTCGAGGAGTATCACGCCCTCGGCGGCGACTCGTACCCCGAGCGTGTGCGCTCGCTCTTGCTCGGGCTGGGGCTGGCCGAGGGCGAGCTGAGCAAACAACTGTCCGTGTTGAGCGGCGGACAGAAAAAACTTGTCGGCCTGGCGCGACTCCTTTTGGTGCGCCCTGATATTTTGTTGTTGGACGAGCCGGATAATCATCTTGATCTCCCTGGCAAAATGTATTTGGAGAAATTAATCCGCGAATACGACGGCACAGTGGTCATCATCTCACATGACCGTTATTTGCTCGACGCGGTTGTGACTCATATCGCCGAACTGGAAGATGGCAAGTTGACGACCTTTGAGGGTGATTACTCCTCCTTCATCGCGGACAAAGAGACTCGTCTCGCGCGGCAGGAGGAAATGTTCCGCGCGCAGAAACACGAGATTGACCGACTCGCAGCGGCGATTAAACGCTATGCCATTTGGGGCAAAGTGTACGACAACGAGGACTTTGCACGCAAGGCCAAATCCATGCAAAAGCGGCTCGATAAAATGGACAAGGTCGAGAAGCCGATTCTTGAACGGCGCAAAATGGAGTTGCGCCTGAGCGGCTGGCGCGGCTCGAACAAAGTACTCGAACTCGAAGGCGTTTCAAAATCATTTGGTGAGCGGCGTGTGTTGACGAACTTGAATCAAATTATCTGGCACGGCGAGCGCGTGGGGCTGATCGGCGCGAACGGCGCGGGCAAGTCTGTGCTGATGCGCATGATTCTCGCGCAGGAGACTCCTGATGCAGGCGAAATTAAAATTGGCCCCAGCGTCGTCGTGGGACATTACGCGCAGGAGCACGAGACGCTCGACTTCAACCAGTCCGCCCTCGACGCCGTGCGCTACGCGGGCGCATTGAGCGAATCGCGCGCGACGGCGTTTCTGTTGCGCTATCTTTTTACCTACAAACAGGTCTCGCAAAAAATCAGCGAGTTCTCTGGCGGCGAGCGCAGTCGCTTGCAGTTGGCTCTGCTCGTGCTTTCAGGCGCGAACTTCCTCCTGCTCGACGAACCCACCAACAACCTCGACATCGCCTCCGCCGAAGTGCTCGAACTCGCGCTCGAAGATTTCGTCGGCACGGTGCTGGTCATCTCGCACGATAGATATTTTCTCGACCGCACCGTGGAGCGAGTGCTGGTTGTTGAAGATGGCAGTCTGCGTGAATATGTGGGCGGGTACAGCGACTATCTGGTGGCCGCAGAATAGACCTCTTGCGAAAATCCCTGCTTTGTTCCGCCAGCAGTTGCACTGCTGGCGGGTTCGGCAGTACAACTGCCGAACAAACTCAATCCCTCTTCACTTATGCAAGAGGTCTAATAAAAAACAGGTCTCGGAAAGTTTTCCGAGACCTGTTTTGTTGAAGGCGGCTTGAATTACTTTTTAGCGAATGCAGAAATTGCTTGTAGCAGAGCGTTCGCCACTACCTCGCCCGATTGGGCGCGATGCGGTTGCTGACTCAGCGGACTCGCCGAAAGCAAGGCGCCGATTGCCGCCTGCATGTTATCTTGCCCAGATTGCTTGGCCTGCATGAAGGACATGCCCGCGCTAAGCACATCGCCCAAATCCAGTCCGTCATTCTTGGGTTGATTGGACGGCGACTGCATCCCACCGAGCAATTGCCCGAGCATGCCCATGCCCGAGGCGGGCTGAGCGGCCGGAGCTTGTCCGCCGCCGAGCAGGGTTTGGACGAGGCTCATGGCCGTGTCGGGCGTCAGGCTTTTTTGCCCCTGAAATTGTTGAGCGGCTTGCGCGAGACCCTGCGCATAAACGCGCGATGAACCGCTGGTCGCATTCTGGGTCAGCATTTGGCTGGCATGGGTCAATTGTTCAGCCGGCGTCTTGCCTTTTGTGGCGCTGACGGCTTGCGTGATCAGCTGGAACATTTGCACCATATTGTCACCGTGGTTGCCGTTGCCAGAGTCTGCTTGGTTGAGCGAACCCTGATTTGCAGCGAGCGCCTGCGTGGCCATGTTGAAAATCTGGGCCAGGTCAACCCCGCTCGTTTTTGTTGTGTTTGCCATGTGAGTCTCCTTTTTTAATTGTGTTCAAAAGTATATCGCACTCTGGGTCCGATTCGTACCGCGACATTTGTGTCGCGTGCCTACGGAGTCGCAGGTGGCGCAGGGGTAGACGTCGCCTCAAGCGTCGGCGCAGGTGTGTCGCCGGGCGCAAGTGTGGGCACGAGTGTTGGCGCAGGCGTGGCTGTCGGCTCAGCGAGCACAGGCAGGCCGGCGAGCAGGACTTGCCAGGCGATGTCTAAATCATAACTCGCGGCCACGGGGAAATCGGGAAGATTCTTCAACACCAAGTCGAGTCGAAAGAGCGCTTCGGTGATTCCGTCCGCTTCGCTGGCGGGGGCGCGGGGTTGCAAATCGGCGAGCGTGTCGCGCGCGGCTTGCACATCCTGCTCGGCGAGTCCGAAATTACTTTGATACAAAAATAATCGCGCGCGTGAAAGCAATTCCATGGCCTTGAGCAAATCGGATTGATAGGTCAACTCAACGAGAGTCGCGCTGTACTCGGCGTTCGCAGACTCCAATATTTGCAGGCGCGCGTCCAACGTCTGCAGCGAGTCGCCTTGAGTGGTTTGACCCGCTTCGAGCGCGGCGAGTTGCGCTTCAAGGTCCGCAATTTTAATTTCGCTTTGCGCAATCCGCAATTGCAGTTCGCTCAGTTGAGTCGTATTTTGTTCTACTGGCCGCACATAGCGCTGATAGATTATCGGCGCGACAAAATAAATTGCGGCGGCGACCAAACCGAGCAGTACGAGATTGAATAATAGACGCAGGATGAATCGTCCCGCGCGATTAGGTTTCGCCGTCTGCCGCTCCGCCTCGCTTTGCGCGCTCATAGCGGGTTGCGCCACGATTTGGTTTTCATCCGCTGACGGGACGGGGGTAATGCTGGAATCTTTTTTGGCCATGCTGATTCTCCTTGATAATAATTGTTGAGATTGTAACAGGGCACGGCGGCGCAGTGCCGTAATAAATATATTTAACCGCGTTTCTTGCGCATGAGCAAACGCGGAAGTCTCGGCGCGGGCGCGCGGTCTGCGGACCAAGGTGCTGTGGGTGCCATGGTAACAGCGCAGAGCATCAACAAAGTGCAATCATAATTTACTCGCCAACCGGCGAAATCGAGCCAGGCTTTTTCGCGGTCCGCTTTGATGGGGATGCCTTTTTCGGCCAAAGTGTTCAGCGTGGATTCAAACTCTGCACGTGTCACCGAGATTGGGTCGGCGGGATAGTGCGGGTCGCGGGGATATTGAATGTCGAAGTAGTCTACGATTTGGCGTAAAGCCAAAAATCCTGAGCGGATGCACAAAGCTGCAGAAGAGTCGTAGGGCGCATCTATGGCGGCGAGGGTTAATGAGGCTGTGTCGAGCACTGCGCCTGCAGAAGTGACCCATGAATGGTTGGGTCGCGGCGAGCGGAAGAAGACCAATGCGGGCAAAACAGAATGACTTTCTTCAATATCCGAAAACCATATTTCCCAGGTTTTCCAAACCTCGTGTAGGCGATCTAACCCGTGGATGCGGTTGAAGCGTAGCAACATCGACTCAGCGGAGGGCGGGTCACCGGCGCGGACTTCGAGCATGGTCACGGCTTGTTCGCGCCGCGAGAAAGCCGAGTACATGGTGGGCAGGTAAGAAATTAATAGCGCTACAAGAATCAGCCCGATCATGGCTTCAGAAAACATGATGACATTGATCAGCAGTGACTCGGAGGAAACAATGCCCAACGTGAGCACAGAGGAGCCGCTCAGGCGGGCAGAGTCTGTTAATGTGCCGAAGCCCAGTGAAAAATAAATTAGTGCGTAGCCAATTGAGATGAGTACATACCAAGTGGGCACTAAAAGCATTAAACCAACTGGTGCGTAATAGGCCAGTATCGAGTCGCGTTGTTCAAAGGTGCGTGCTAAGCGCAAGGGAATTTCCACGACGCGGCGCAGGATGCCAAACACCAGGCGGTTGAGTTGACTGCGCGCCGCGCGCGGCAATACAAACGTCGAGAGCGCAGAGGAGAGTGTGCCGAGGATGATGAGCAGACCGAGCAGAAAGGTGAAAAACATTGAGCCTCATACGGTTTTTGCCACGGATTACACGGATTTTCACAGAAATCAATCAGTGGAAATCCGTGTAATCTGTGGCTGGAAGTATTTTGTGTTTACTTGTAAAACCCAAAACGCGGCAGGGAGGCCGGGTCTACTTTTTGTAGACGTTCGCTGGAAGGGCTGACTAGGTAACTATTTCCGTTGCGGTGAAGGATGGGGAAGCGTTTATTCTTTGCAACGTAATTCGCGCGCATGCGCTCGGAATGATAGATGTAATTGTCGAAGACGTCATCGAAGAGGGCGATGAGTTTGTCGTAGGTGCTGATAAATTGAGCGCGGTAATCGTCGGTAACGGTGGCGAGGTTGCTGATGACCCAGCAGGTGGAGGCAAAGTCCCATTCGCAGGCCAGGCCGAGGAAGCGATAGTCACTGCTCACGTAAGGGAAGAAGGGGAAAGAGCGGGAACTGAGCGCGCGGTAATCTCGCTCGCATTGACTTGGTCCCGAGGCAGGCAAGGGCGAGCATGCCTGAGGGGAGATTTAAATTAATTGTGGGCGAACCCGCTTGGGGCGCGGACTCGGGGGCGTTGCATTCGTCACCGCGACATTTGTGCCAGAGTTTCGTCTCGGCTTGAAAATATTTCCACTCGTTATTGAAGGCGGCGGGTACCGCGTGGCAGATGTCGCAACAAAATGGTTTGCCGCTTGGGCTGTGGACGGAACATTTTTTGCCGCAATCGAATTGGGCGATCGGCGCGTTGAAGCCGTCGAAGATTTCGCGCAGGTCTTTCGGAGTCAGATCGTTTGGCTAACGCAGGACGCGTGGCATTTTTTATTTGGGCAGCAGCGGAGTCAGGTCGCGGATGATGCGCGTGGTTAGAATTTCGCGGCCCTCACCGTTGACGTGGTAGATGGTGTCGTAGAACATTGAGTCGGGCAGGCAGATTTGATTGAGGTCAAAGGGTGTGATGACCGGGATGGTGGTGTTTTTGAGCAGGCTGTCGTAAAAATTTTGAAAGGCTTCGAGGCCGGTGACGCGGCAGTTGAGGTCGCGGCTGGCGGGGAATTCGTAATAGACGACTGCGCCTTTGGCAAGCGCGGCTTGATTGAACTCTTCGAGGAAGGTGTAGGCGCCGGCGTAAAATTCTTTGCGCGATATGTAGGATGAGTTGTTGCTGATTTCTTCTATGGGCGGCGCGAGCAGTTGACCGATGAAGTCGCCGTGCGCGTTGAAGTTGGCGTTGACGAACACGCCGCGCCCAAAGTCTGTGCCCATCAGGCGCGTGAGGCCGCGTGTGAATTTTAGGTTGATAATGGTTTGCATTAATTTGATCTGGCGCTCGAGCGCGAACAAGCGCAGACGGGTGGGGTCGTATTCGACCCATTGGGCCACGAAGAAATCTTTGCCGTCGAGCGCGCGTTGTGAGGCGAACAGTTCGTACTCGAGCATGATGACGATGATGTCGCCTTTTTGAATGTAAGGCGACATTTCGCGCATCGAGTTGATGACCATCTCGCCGTGCAGGCTGGTGTTGACCACGGGCAGGCCGAGTTCAGTTTCCATGCGTTCGCTGTTGATGGCGAAGACGGTGTTGGAGCCGCCCATGATCAGCACGCGCGGTGAGGGCGTTTCGCGGAGCAGGGTCATCTTCGTTCTGCTGGAGGCAAAGAAGGCATCGGGGTCGGCGGGGACGAGCGTGAAGAGCAAGCCGAGCAGGAGCGCGATGAGAGTCAGCAGGTAAAAAAGCTTGGTGATGAAGAGTCGAATTTGCGACATGAATGCGGCAGGCTGAAGCCTGCACTCCAATTTTGAATCTGCCTAAAATTTGAAGTAGAAGAATTGTTGCTCAGATTGGTCATAGGCCAGCGTGAAGAACATCAGGCTGGCGATGATCAGCGCGTAGGCCGTCCAGCGGACGTAGGCGGGTTTGGAGGAAAGTTTGAGCGGGTTGAACTGCGCCCATTCGAGCAGGAGAAAAGCAGATAGCGTAGTCAGCGTGACCAGCGCCTCTGTGCCGGATGCGAGGGTGAGCGGCGCGGCGATTTCGAGCAGGCCGTTGAGAATCGTGTGCGCGTTGAAGGTGGGCAATATTTGCGTGAGCAGACGCAGTGAATCAAATGTGTAATCGCGCATGCCGTTGAGCA
Organism: Anaerolineaceae bacterium; assembly: GCA_009885445.1. Taxonomy (GTDB): domain Bacteria; phylum Chloroflexota; class Anaerolineae; order Anaerolineales; family Villigracilaceae; genus Denitrolinea. The sequence goes on from VFKQ01000128.1 coordinate 21,529, forward strand.
TGTGCGTCATGATGTACCACGCGTCGCTGAGGGTGGTGGCGCGGAAGATGATGTAGGTGAAGAATAGCAGGAACATGGTGGTGCCCCAGCGGATGAAATTTGTCAGCCGCGGGAATTTGTCGAGGCGCACGACCCGCCTCACGCGCGCCCAGAACGGGTCGCTGAGTCGAAAGAAGGCGAGGTAGAGTCCGTGCAGAGTCCCCCAGACGAGGAAGGTGGCGTTAATCTCATGCCACATACTGCTTAGTGACATGGTCAAAATTAAATTGATGTAGGTGCGCACTTCGCCTTTGTGACTGCCGCCGAGCGGGAAGTAGAGATATTCGCGCAACCAACTAGAGAGTGAGATATGCCAACGCTGCCAAAATTCTGCAATGGAGAGTGAGGCGTAGGGGTGGTTAAAGTTTTGGGTGATGTGAATGCCGAAGATGCGCGCCGCGCCCCAGGCAATGTCTGAGTAGCCGGAGAAGTCGGCGTAGATCGAAACGAAGAAAGCCAGTGAGGCGAAGAAGAGATGTACGCCGTCTTGCGATTGCGGCTCGGCGTAGGCGCTGGCGACCACAAAGGCCAGGCGGTCGGCGATGACCAATTTTTTAAACAGACCCCAGGCCAGCACTTTCATGCCGTCGGTGACATCTTTGTAATTGAAGGCGCGTTCTGCGCGGAATTGATTTATCAGCGACTGCGGTTTTTCGACAGGCCCGGCCAGCAGACGCGGGAAGAAAAGAATGTAGAGTGCAAAGATGCCGAAGTGGCGTTCGGCGGGCTGGCCCCCTTTGCGCACTTCGACGAGGTAGCCGATGGATTGCAATATTTGAAAGGAAAGGCCGAGCGGCAGAATCAACCAGGCGCCCAGGCCAGAGTCTCCGCGCAAGAGGGAAGCGCCAAAATATGTGAGGATGAATTTGTAGAAGATGAGCACGCCCAGGTTGAAGGCGATACCGGCCAGCATGATTGGCTTGCGCTTGTCGGCTTCGACGCGGGACATGGCCAGCGCACAGGCGTAGTTGACTATAATCACCAGCCCAAACGCAATTGCCGAAATGGCGGAGTAGGTGGCATAAAAATATAGGCTGGCCGCCAGCAGAATGGCCCAGCGCCAGCGATAGGGCGCGAGATAATAGGCGAGGCCAATACACGCTAGAAAGAAAATGAAATTAATTGTATAGAGTGACATAGGGGCTGGCGGGATTATATCAAAGTGCCCGCCCCCTTACGAATTGCATCACGGGAAATGTTACTTTGACAAAGTCACATTTCAAAACCTTTTACTACAAAGTCTACACACGGGCCTGACGTACTTCGGGAAAGGGTCACAAAGGGCGCAGAAGTGTGCACGCAAATGTTGTCATCCGATTCAGACTTCGTAAATCTTGAAGAGGTGCCTAAAACGGAGATACCCCTTAAAGATTTCCGAAGTCTTTACGCCGAGTCTCTGAAACGGTTTGCGTGCATACCCAACGCGGCGCGCTGGCATGGTCCGCAGTGATCCTGGACGTGTTTTTCGTGGTCGCCTTCTTCTGGGTGCGCGGCAACAAAAGCATGTAAGTTCGACTTTATTTGCGCAAATCCCCCGTCAACGGAATGTGTCAATGATTTGAGACACGAAAATTGATAATTTAGTCACTCCAACGGAGCGACTGTTGGTAGATAAATTTCGTGTAAAATGGGCA
>VFKQ01000158.1 GCA_009885445.1 Anaerolineaceae bacterium
CTACGGGTTTAACCCGCTGATGATCTGGCTGTACAGGTCTGAGCAGGTGCAGGCGGTGACGGTCAGTGCGCCTTTCACCAGTCTGCCCAAATAAACTTCGGCGCCGCGCTCAACTGTCCAGCCTTCCATGACGAAGGCTAGCGGGCCGCTGGCGAGAATCCATTCGCCATTATATTTGCGCGCAAGGTGGACATGCGTGCCTGTGACGCGGCCACCCTCGCAGGAGGGGTAGCCTACGAAGTCGCCGCGACTCACTTCCAGCCCCAGCGGGACTCGCTCGCGGGTGGCCAGGTGCAAATAAAAGATGACCCAGCCCGTGCGTTCGTTTCCGTCTTTGTCGAGATCCAGCACAACTGTGCCCAACTCCGAGCGGACAATGAGTCCGTCGGCCATTGCAGTGACGTAGTTCTTGTCGTCTGCTACGAAACATCCGCTGACGTCAGCCGGTGGTGCGAAATCCACAGCGGTGAAGGGTTCGCCGGTGCCCCAGCCCGTGTGCGGACCTCCGGTGTATGTCCACGATTGGCCGGGAGGGAAGGGCAGGGGGAATTCGGGTTGGCGCAAACTGCCCGGGATGATGACCGTTTCGTCGAGCCAGGCACCCGCAAACAGGGCGGTGTAGGTGCGCGCCAGCCCGAGCGGACCGATCGCAGTGGCGAAATCCTGTCCGGCGTAAATCCTTGAATAGTAGTATTGAATGCCAACGCTGGCCGCGTTTTCACCCGGGTCAGGTCGGAACTGACTGCCATCGGGCAGGTCGAAGGAAGTGAGGTCGCCGATGCGCCAGCCGTAGTATCCGTTGTTGAGTGTGTTCGCCGCCCAGACGAGTTGCAGATACATGCTGGTGTAATACACGCGTTCGTAACCGAGCAAATAGGTTGAGTCAGGTTTCTCGGGATTCGTCAGCGCGCCAGTTTGATATTCGAGCACAGCGAGGAGCAAGCGCGGACTGACGCTGTAGTTGGTGGCGACGTAATCAATCAACCCGGGGCCGGTGCGCCATTGGCCGCCCGCATACGCGCGGAAGTTTGAAAGCCAGCCGTCGTATTGCGAAACGAAGGCTGTGGTGTCGAAGCCAATTAACGGGGGGCCGTTGACGAAGGCATTGTCGGGGAGAATCTGATACGGGCTGGCCCATAACGCCAAATAATAAACAGGAATTTTCATGGGCATGCCCGGCGGCATGGTCGTCGCGTCGGCAGGGATAAATGGATTCGCCGTTAATATTTCTGCGACCGTGGTGTTGAAGCGCGCCGCTAATGCGGGCAGGTTGTCACCGCTTTGGGCCACGTAATCAATTAGTTCGCCGGGTTGATAGTTTGGGCGCGTGGGCAGAGGTGTGGGGCCAGTGAACGTGGCCGTGGCGGGGACGTTTTTGTTTTGATCTGCAAGCGCGGCGAAACTCTGTCCTTGTGCATTTGGCGCGCAGGCAGAGAGGATTAACGTGATGGTGATTAAGATATCGGGAAGATTTTTTTTAGACATTGTGCATTTCAAAAACATTTTACGAAGTAGCGGCGACTTGACCAGTTATTTTATTTATCCGTTGATTACATAGATTTCCGCAGATTTTCCACTTGAAATTTTTTATCTGCGTAATCGGCGAAATCTGCGGATTATTTCCAAGCTTGGTTATTTACTCATCCTCACGCAAACGGATAATCACTGACCACGACTGTCCCACCGGGTCGGCGATGACGGTGCGCGCGCCGCGCGTCATGGTGCCTTCATAAGATTTTGTGCCGGTGTGGACGGTCCAATTGCTGAGCACCATTGGCGCGGGGCCGTCGCCGTCGGCCAGCATCCACTCGCCGTTGTATTTGCGCGAGAAGTGCAAGTGTGTTCCAGTGGAGGAGCCGCCCTCGCACGAGGCGTGTCCAATGCGGTCGTCGGTTTTTACTAAAGTGCTTTTGGCAATCCGGTCTGCGGTTGCAACATGCAGGTAGACGATGTTCCAGCCGGTTTGCTCGAGTCCGTCGCCGTCCATGTCCACGACAACGACGCCGTGACTCGAGCGTACCACCGTCCCGGGACCGGCGGAGAGAATCCACGTTTTGGTTTCTTCGCATCCGCCATGTTCGCTGGAGGGCGCAAAGTCTACAGCGGCGAGCACGGTTTCGGGCTGGCCATAAACTTCCTCGGTGATCTTGCCCCACGCGCCGTGCGGGCCGCCGGTCAGGCTCCATTCAAAATTTATTTGAAAGGGCAAGACGAGTTTGGGCTGGGAGAGTCCGCCAGTGATCAGTGGTTCGACTGCATTGGCGCGCGCGAACCCATCACCAAACATTTTTGTGTAAAGCGCTTCAAAACTATTCGCCCCGCCCGGCGTGATGATCTGTTCCCATTCGGCGCGGTTATGTCTGAGCGAGAAAAAATATTGAACGGCGGCTGAACCCGCATTGAGCGCGGGGTCGAGGCGCAACGTTTCGCCGTTGGGAAAAGTCAGCGTGGTTAATTTCCCCGAGCGCCAGCCATAATATCCAACATGCAAATGATTCACCGTCCACACCATTTGCGAGAACAGGCCTTTGAAGCGCAGAGTCTCGTAGGCCATGGGGTATTGCTCGTGTAAAGTGTCGGGCGTGGCGCCGTACACCCAGTGGCTTTCATATTCAAGCATGGCCAAAAGCAAACGCGGGTTGATCGAATTTTCAAATGCGAGCCGTTCGATTTCCTGCGGCCCTGTCGTCCACGCGGTGGAACTTAAATATTCGCGATACGTGGATAAGTAACCGCTCGCGCCGAGAATAAAAGTATTGATATCAAAATCTGCCGACGTGGCTGAAAAAACAAATTCGGCATCCGGCAAAATTTGTTGAGACGGGCCGGTTTGCAAATCCAATTTTTTCTGGATGATTAACAGCGTGCCTGGCTCGATGAACCCAACGGGCGGAAGATTCTTCGGCGAGGCGATCTCGCTTCTTTCCACCCCAAAGCGGGTTGCCACTGTCGGAATCGTGTCGCCACTTTGAGCGTAATACAAAATCGGCTGGACGGAGGAAGTGGGGCTTGGGTTTTCTCCGCCACCCTGAAGCGGAATAAAAGTTGGCGTCAACGTAAAAGTGGAGCTGGGAATCGGCAACGGCGTTTGCGTTTCAATCAGCGGAAACTCCAGCGTTGGGTTTGCGCTTGTAGCGCTGGTCGTGACGCTAACGGGTTGCAACGGCGTGGGTGTGGAGTATTGGCCCCACAGCGATGTGTCGCCAGTTCCGCAGGAAAGCAGTAATAACGAAATGATGGTCAGCGCGCAGAGGGTGCGATTCATGTTGTGGTGATTATACTCGCGCGTTGGAGCGGCATTCATGCAGGGTTAATAAAAAAGTGACAGTCACCTTGAAGGTGACTGTCACTTGGCCCTCAGCGCGTGATCATATTCTGCTCGTTCATCGCTTCGAGCGCTTCGAGGCTGACTCCACCGCGAGTCAGAAAACCGTCGTACACATTTCCTGTCCCAGAAGAAATCCAGCCGTCGAGATTAAATGGAATCGGGCCGTCGGCAGAAATCCATTCGCCGTTGTATTTGCGCGCCATGTGCAAATGTGTGGCGTTGGAGAGTCCGCCTTCGCAGGAGGGGTGCCCGATGCGCTGACCAGCCTTCACACGCGTCCCCGGCTCGACTCGCTCACGCGCTTCGATGTGCATGTACAAAACCACCCAGCCGGTTTGCTCGAGTCCGTCGCCGTCGATATCTTGAATCACTTGCCCGTTGCCAGTGCGCACGATGACTCCGTCGGTGACGGCGGTGACCCAATTATCAGACGAGAAGCAACCCGCTTGATCAGTGACCGGTGCGAAGTCGAGCGCGGCCCAGGCGGAGCCATCGTCCCAGCCGCCGTGCGGACCGCCGGTGTAGGCCCAGGTGACTCCGCGCTCGAAGGGCAGGGCCATGCGCGGTTGAGTCAGGCCGCTGGGAATCAGCGGCTCGACGGAGCGCTCGAAGGGGATGCCGAAAAGATTTGTGTAGGTTTGATAAAAGCCGCCCTCGGTCACATCAATTTCCCAGGTGAAGCGATCGTCGAGGCTGGCGAAAAGATTTTGCACACCCGCTGTGCCGGCGTTGATGGTCGCGTCCACGGGGACGACGGATCCATCTGCCAGCACCCAGGCAGAGACGGCGTTGGCGCGCCAGAAATAGTAGCCGCGATTTAATTCGTCAGCGGCGTAGGTGAGTTGATAATACAAACCGAGTCGCGAGAACTCAGCGATGCCCAATGCGTAGTCGGTTTGAAACGGAGTCGGGTTGCTGACCCAGCCGGTGCGATGCTCAATCAGCGCAATCAACAAGCGTGGGTTAACAGAATAATTTTGCGCCACCATTTCAACGATCTGCGGCGCGGTGAGATATTCGCCGTTGACTTCCTCCACGAACGCGGACAAGTATCCGCCGCGCTGTGCTACGAAGCCCGCGATGTCGAAGTCCGCGCTGGCCGGGCCGTAGACCAATTCTGAATCGGGAATCATTTTGAAGGCTGGCCCGCGCAAACCAGGTTCTGCGACGGGGATGAGCAAAACTTGTCCGACGCTTAAGACGTTCGGGTCGGTGATTCCATTCGCGGCCATCAGTGCTTCGACGCTGATGCCGAATCCCTCGGCGATGGAGCCGAGTGTGTCGCCTTCCTGGACGATGTATTGGTCCGCGTCGCCGCGCGTGGTGGGCAGTGTGCGCGGACTGTCTGGCGTGGGTGTCATGTACGCGTCGAAGAATGAACGCGGCGTGGCGATTAGTTGATTGAGCGGCACCGCCGTGGGCACGATGAACGGCGCGTCAGTGGGGGACGGGCCGGGTGGGTCGAACCCGCTACCGGCGGGTGCGCTTGAGGCGGGGGTGACGGATCCGCCGAGGGGCACGAAGGGGTTGTAGGCGGGCAGTCCGCTGGTGAGGGTGGGAGTCCCCGTCGCGCAGGCGGAGAGGAAGGATGCGGCGATGAGTCCGCTGATTAATTTTGAAATTTTCATGGGAGCGATTTTACCAAAGGAGATTGAGTGAATTTTTTTTGCCACAGAGATCACTGAGGTTTAAAATTCAGCATTCTCTGCGCTCTCTGTGGCGAATATGCTCTTAAAGACCAACCCTGTGCGCGTGGGTGTAGACGTTGAAGCGCTGACGGCGCGCGTAACCGATGAGGGTGATGCCGTAGCGCTCGGCCATTTCGATTGAGAGCGAGCTCGGCGAGGTGCGCGAGACGATCATGGGTGCGCCGAGACGCGCGGCCTTTTGCAACATCTCTGAGCTGATGCGGCCAGTGGTGATTAAGATGCGCGTTGCGGGCCAGATGTTTTGCATGAGGCACAGGCCGGCGATTTTGTCGAGCGTGTTGTGGCGGCCAATGTCTTCGGCGGAAATTAAAACTTTTTCGCCGTCGCTCAACGCGGAGGTGTGGACGCCGCCGGTTTCGCGATAGAGGCTTTGCGACTCAAATAAATTTTCAACCAGTTTGCCAATGGCGGCGGGTTGCAGGATTAATTTATTTTGCTCAAAATTGACATTTGGTTTGGCGAGCAAATCCACCGCTGTAACGCCGCCTGTGCAACCGGAGGTGCGCCGCCAGCTTGTCGGCTGCTGCACGGTGTGATCGAGCCACACGTCCACGTTGTCGCCATGTTCGCAGATGCGCGCATCGGACACTTCACTGAACTCGTTGATAACGCCTTCGTTAAATAAAAATCCGACCGCCAGGGCTTCGAGATGAATCGGCGTACACATGAACGACAGCCACACTTCGCCGTTCACCGTCAGCGAGACGGGCGTCTCGACGATGGTCTCGGCGTCGTGTGGTTTCCATTTGTCGAATTCGTATTGTTCGTAGTGAATTGCTTTTTGAGGGGTGAGCATTGTTACTCCAATTTTAACCACCGATGAAAGAGATAAAAGAATTTGGTTTTATCGCTTTCATCCCTTCCATCCGTGGTTGCTTGATAAGAATTTATTTCAGCCGCCCAATCACCTTCACGCAGGGACGCGTAAAGACTTCCTCTTTGTGCGGCGCGTCGGGAAGTTCGCTGGTTAAGTCCTGGCCGGGGAAGTGCAAATTCTCGTGCAGGTCGAGTCGCCACTTGGGGCAATCGGTCACATCGTAGACGATGCCCGCATGGGCCACAAATTTTCGCGATCCGCGCTCGCCGCTATTGCGACGCAGTTCGATTAAAGTGATTATCCGCTCGGGGATTTCCATAATGACTGCGCATATTATACCCACCCAATCTGCATCACTGGCCGGTGAGTCACTTACGCCCCAGGAACTCACGAAGGTCTTTGCCAATTGCCCGCTCCAGTTCATCCGTGGTGAATGGAGTGGCGGGCTGATGAAAAGGGAAATCGAGGGGCACAGTATGCACATGTTGAAAGTGCGCAGTAATTTCGTCCAGCGTGGTTTGATAGCTCAACAAGGGGTCTCTTGTTGACATGGTAAAGAATGCGGGTGTGCGATATTTAGTTTCAGGTCGAGGAAATTGAATGTTAAGCACCTCCTTGAACTGGTGAGCCAGCACATTGATGGTGCTTAGTGGAACCCGTGACAATTTTGCCTTCATCAGTCCCGGGTGTTCGATTTTTCCGA
>VFKQ01000114.1 GCA_009885445.1 Anaerolineaceae bacterium
GACTCTCAGGGAAGAAATCTTCCCGTTCCAATAACGTGGAACCACTCCGACTCCCTTACTCTCAGCCAACTACACAACTATCTAACTACTTAACTAATCGGCTAATTTCAGTTCGCAACTCCGGGATGATTTTCAACCTGCTTCGCTGATCCGCTTCACACCTAGGGCGGACTCTCTTTCAGTTGTTCAGATTTACTCGTTCCCATCTTCGCTTTATTGATTTTCAAGATTATCCCACAAACCTTTAGGGTTGGCAATCGCGCGCTGGCGACACGCGCGACATAAATGCCGCGTTACGTAACGCGACATTTATGTCGCGTCTTGCACAGATGTGCCACACGCGAGATAATCAAATCATCACTCTCGCAATAAAGGAAACTGCATGAACAAAAAATTGTTTCTTCTGCCCATCCTCGCACTGACCCTCGCCTGTCTCGGCACACCCAGCACACCCATCTTCAATGCGCCGAGCGAGACGAGCATCCTGCCCACCCAGATCGTGGCCACACTCCCCGGCGTCAGCGCCGAGGCCAGCGTCAGCGCACCAGCGCCACAGGCCAGCGGACTCAAGATCGCCTTCGTAAAAAATGGAAACGTGTGGATGTGGAGTCAGCCCACTGGCGCGCGCCCGCTCACAGCGGAGGGCGACGCGAGCGAAGTGCATCTCTCCAGCGACGGCGCGGTCATCGCCTATCAGCGCGGACAGACACTTTGGGCCGTCAATGCAGATGGCTCGGCGCAACGTCTGCTCGTGGATGTGCCCTCTTCCACCGGCCATCCCCTGCTGGCGCAATTTGATTTCCAGCCCAACTCGCACACGATATTTTTCAGCACCCGCGAGCGGCCCACTGACTACTACGGCGTTAAAGATTTATTCCGCATAGATGCAAACGCGCCCGCGCCACAATCCCTGCTGACTGACGGCGGCGGATATTTCACCTTCTCGCCAGATGGAAATTTGCTCGCGCTGACCCAACTCGATCGCATCAACGTCGTCCACGCCGATGGTTCCGCGCTCAACCCGGCGCTCACCTTTACGCAAATCAACACCGGCGCAGACTGGTTCTACTTTCCACAGATCGTCTGGCTCGCAGACTCAACCGGCTTCTACACCGTCATCCCCGCCAGGGACATCATTGCCAACCCCGCAGAAAAAGCGCGCTTCCTCTACGTCTCTGCCGACGGGAGCATCACCGCTCAATTAGCCGAATTCGTGGCCGCCGACCTGCGCATCACCAAACCGCTGATCGCACCGAACGGGAGCAAGCTGACCTACGTCAGTCAGGATGCGGGCGGCGTCCTGTCGATTCACGTGATAGACGCCTCCACCGCTGACGCCGTCGTGGCGGCCTTCCCCAATGCGGGTTCGCTGACTCTATGGGCCTGGTCCCCCGATTCGACTCGCTTCGCCTTCTGGACGCGCGACACCGCCGACATCCAACTCGGCGGAATGAATCTGCCAGCGCTCACACTCGTTGAAGGCAGCGCCGCATACAGCCTTGCCTGGGTGACTGCGGATACTTTTCTATATTACAAAAATGGAGAATTAAAACTCGGGCAAGTGGGCAACCCAGACCTGGCCCTCATCGCCAGTGAAGTTTCCCCCAGCGAACAAGACGCACGCTATTACGATTTCGCACAATAGCCACAACAAAAAGAGCGGACGCGCCTCGTTGAGGCGCGTCCGCTCTTTAGAATTTTGACTTGAATCCTAGAAAAAAATCTGCGTTTTGATCAGGAAGGCACCAAGTCTCAAAGTCACCAAGAATAAAAACTTCGTGGTTTAGTGCCTTTGTGGCTTTGTGATAAGGTTTTCAGACACTCTCGAAACTGGGTTGACGCACTTAACCGCCGCTGGGCGCAGGCTCCAGTAGGCGGTGCAATTCGGTTTCGGCCTGCGCGGCAGGAATGCGCATGGCAAAGCCCCACTCACCCACCAGCGCTTTTTGCAGGCGGCGCACCAGCGCCTGATCGTTATCATTCAGCGGGCGCGCCTGCCTATACGCAGACAAACTTCGCACCGCGCGGCACAGCGAATCGGCGCGGCCATTCTTCAGCAATTCGGCCAGCATCAACTTGCGCTGGTGACGGTCATCCGGCAGCGGTTCGCCGGGACCTCTCAGGATTTTGATCAGCTTTTTAAACTCAGAAGCCGGCGTGGGCGGGCGCAGACGCGTTTCGAGCATCTCGTCAGCGGGCACCCAAACCGTCATATCGTCTATTTGAACAGCGTAATACTGAATCGGCGTGCCATTAACATCCCGCTCCTCCAGGCGCACAATTTTCCCCAGCCCAAACGTCCAGTGCATTACAGCATCACCTGCGCGAAAGCTCATATAATCCTTGCCTTTCATTCAAAAAGGAAAGCGCCGGTCACGCGATTGAGACTGGCGCTCGAAACCCGTTATTTCTAGGGTGTGCTGTGATTATATCACGGCGCGCAGGCAGATAAAAAACGCGCGTCAGTCAAAAATTCAGGCTCCATCCATTACAATATCCTCACCACTGAACACTGATTACTGGCCACCGAAATGCTCACCGTCACCTCCCTGCGCAAGACCTTTCAAACCAAACGCAAAACTGCTGGCCTGGGCGGCTCTGTCCGCGCGTTAATTCGCCCCGAATACTCGGACATCGAGGCCGTGCGCGGACTGTCCTTTCAAATGGAGAAGGGCGAACTGCTCGGCTTCATTGGCCCCAACGGCGCCGGAAAATCCACGACCATCAAGATTTTGACCGGCATCCTGCACCCCTCGAGCGGCGACGCAGACGTGCTCGGATTCGTGCCCTGGCGGGATCGCCAAAAACTGGCCTATCACATCGGGACGGTTTTCGGTCAGCGCCCACAGTTGTGGTATCACCTGCCCGCCATCGACACCTTCAAACTCTTCGGAAAAATTTTCGACCTCGACGACCGCGAAACCAACAAGCGCATCGCCTTCCTCTCTGAGGCCTTCGAGATTGGCGACCTGCTCGAAACGCCCGTGCGCAAACTTTCGCTCGGGCAACGCATGCGCTGTGAAGTGGCCGCCTCGCTCCTGCACCGCCCGAAATTGCTCCTGCTCGACGAACCCTCCATTGGCCTGGACGTGGTCGCCAAGCAAAACATCCGCGACGCGATTCGCACCATGAGCGCCGAGGAGGGAGTCGGCGTCCTGCTCACCTCCCACGACGCTGGCGACCTTGAGGCACTTTGCAAGCGCGTCATCATCGTCAACCACGGACAAATTGTCTACGAAGACAAAGTCTCGAATCTCAAGCGCAAACACCTGACGACGAAACTAGTCGAAGTCCGCTACGCCGAGGAGGTATCGCCAAACTTTGCGTTAGACGGGGTTGAGATTCTCAAAGTGGGCCATTACGGTGTCAAATTAAAATTCGACACCCAACGCGTCCCCGTCGAAAAAGTCCTCGCGCATCTCACCTCTGCGGGGAGCGTGGTAGACATCACCATCTCAGACCCGCCGCTCGAAGAAGTGATTGCGAAGATATATAAAGAAGCCGCAAGTCCATTGCCCTGAGTATTCCTTCGAGTCCGCCACCCGATGATCCTACGAGGGGACGTCGGTAACGATACTGAGCACGGTCAGTTTCTGCGCTTTTCTCACCGCGAAGCGGCGAAGGCCGCGAAGGATATTTGAGAGCGCGAAGGCTTGCCTTTTATCCCTTTCATTCGTGGTTAAATTTGCCGATTCTCAAAACCGCAATCGGTTATC
>VFKQ01000313.1 GCA_009885445.1 Anaerolineaceae bacterium
CGAGGATGGCGAACCCGGCGCCGGAGGCGAGACCGATGGCGAAGGCCTGACGTTCGTTAGTGATGCGCGCGCGTCCAAACATCGGCAGGCCGAGGGCCTTGGCGAATTCCTCAGGGAAGGGGGCCTCGACGGCAGTGATGGCCAGGAAGACAAGAATCATGGGCGATGAAAATAGTTTTTCGATAAAGCCCGGCGCGCCCCAGCCAATATCGGCGAAGCCCTCTGCCAAATACCACAGCGGCTCGAGCAAAAGATAGGCGAAATAGGGCAGGGTGGTTTCCAAAATGATGGCGACCAAAATCGAGATGGTGCTCCCTGAGACGAAGGCCAGCGCGGCCTGCCGCCATGTGACCGGCCAGCCCATCTGACGATAGGCCCAGCCCAGCACGGCGAACGTGGAGAGCGACGCGCCGAGGAAGAACAGCGGCGGGAAGAGGTACACGACGCCAACATCTGTGTTGAGCAGGAGGTTGCCCAATCCCAAAACGAGCGCGAGCACAACCCAGAAGACCCAGAAGGTTGGGAATTTTATTGGTCCACTGGCGCGGTTTGAGATGGCGCCCAGGCCGTGATAGACGGCCAATGTCCCACAGCCGAGGCCGAGGAAGATGGCGGCGAATACCCCCAGCTGATAACTGAGCAGTTCTTCACCGAAGGAGATTAACGGCAAACCCAGATAACCAAGGACTGCGGCGATGCCACTCAAGATTAAGAAAGCACCAACGAGCGTTGCGATATAAGCCCAGAAATTAGAGGGCGCAGAGGCGGTTGTTTTGGAATCAGATGTTTTGTTCATGGCTACTCCCATTTCTCCAGAGTCTCGCTCCACTCACGCGAGCGGGCGCGCAATTGCTCCCGTCCGCGTTCGATGTAGATGGCCGCGCCCATGATCAGCAGGCCGACGCCAAATCCCACGTACCAGATGCTGACGATGCCGCGGTCTACTAAAAGAATTACCTGCGCCACGAAATTAAACGCGATTGCGCCGATGCCGCTGAAGAAGGGAATTCTGCGTTTCTGAATCGTGCCCCACCAGATCACCAAGAATCCTTCGATGATTAACAGGATGAAGTACACGAGTCCCTGCGTGGCGCTCAGCGATTGCGCAAAGGTAGTGACCAAAAGAATCGCCAGCCCGAAAATCTCAATGGGAAGCGCATACTGTTTGCGGTTGCGTTGTAATTCAAGATAAGCCACCGCCAAAAAGTACAACCCGCCAGGGATGGCGTATAACTGCGGCTGAATAATCTCGTTCGTATACAAGATGAAGATCCACGCCACTTGAAGCAAGGCCATGCCCAAATACCCAAGCGCATATAAGCGCGCGCGATAGGCGATCGTCACATACAACGCGCCAGCAAAGGCCAGGCTGATGGCGAGCGCGGTCAAATGTGCGGCGAACTGCGTCAGGTTAAGCGTCGCGGCCACGGCGGTCAGAAAAATCGCGGACTGGGTCAGCGGCCCCGGCCAGACGACGAGCGCCTTCATGCGCGACGACGCGCTCTTTAAGATTTGCCCGAGCAGATACAAGCCGAATCCGATTCCGCTGAAGATGGCCAGCGCATCCGCAAACGGAACTTGCTCCCGCTTCAGCGTCGCACCCACCGCCAGTAAGCCGAACCCGACCACGCCGTAGACGAGCGCGCCTTCCGTCCACAAAATTGCGAAGAGCGTCAGCAGGAGCGCGTGTCCGCTGGCCAGCACGATGGTCGTGTCGTATCCGTACAACGCAACCGTCTGCCAGAGAATCATTTCGATAAACGTGAAGACGAAGAAAGGCCGCGCCCAGGCATGACCGAGCAAATGTTCAAGGAGCGCTGACCCGTACGCATCTTTCGCGGACCGTGGAGCGGATTCAGCAGTCGAGCGGCTGAATGCGTAACCGATCAGCGCCGTCAGCCAGATCATCGCGTGGAATGGATACGCGAGATGATGGGCAGACCCGCCCTGAGGATTAATCGTAAACGAGACGAGTATAGACATGTGGGAAGTGAAAAGCCCCGCGTAGATCCAGCCCGGTGTGCGGAAGAGATACGCCGAAGCGAAGTAGATGACGGCTCCCGCGCCGAACGCAATCGTGATGGAAAGCGGATTTATATACGAAAGCGAGATCATGCTCAGGCTCAACCCGTAAGCCAAAATGTAAAACGGAACTGCGGGATGCGACAGCCATTGCGCGAGCAGTCCCTGCCCGAGGCTGGGCAGTGCTTTGCGATGGAAGACGAAGCGGCCCAGGCCGATGTAGAGCACAATCAGCGGGAGCCAGGCGAGGCCGTACCATTTTGTTTCCAACGGCGTGAGTGTGATGGCCAGAAAATATGGAACTGCGGCCAGCCACGAGGCCGGGTAAATGAACAAAGCTTCGCGGAACAACCAGCCCGCCAGCGCGTACAGAATCACGCCGGCTGAATAAATTTGAATGGCCAGGTTTTTATCTCCGCTGGCAACTGCCAGCGCGATGGCGCTCAACACGAAGCCGGGCGCGTAGAACGGCGCGGCAAACGGATGGATCTCCAGCGAGTCTGTTTTTTGCGCGCGGTCAAACAATTGTCCGATGCCGAAATAGACGAAGGCGAAGGCCATAAATGTGGGCGCGATCCAGTCGGCATTCAGGTGGTCTGTCTGTTGCAGGATGAGGAAGGCAATCACAGGCGCCAGCACGTTCGACAGATACAGCCAGAAAGTCTGCTTGAAGATGTAAGCGGAGGCCGCATAAACGATGGCGTTCAGCGCGAGCACATAGGTTGCCACGCGCAAGTCTTCAAAGGCCACCATCGCGCCGACGGCGGTCAACGTGTAACCTGCGCTGTACAGTGCCCAGGTGGGGACGGGCGAAAGAGTGCCCCTCGGTTTTGATCTGCCCACCAACAGTGCAATCGCAATGTACAGCGGCGCGATCAAGGCCAGCGTTGCGCCGCGCAAGGCCACGCTAAAGTCATTGTGCGCCATGACTTGCATGGTCAGCACGGGGAAGGCGAAGGTGGCGAAGAATAGAAAAATGGTGGAGACGATTTGCTGGCTTGTAGAATCTGCCTTGCTCCAGAATGCGGCAATGAAATCTTCAAACGAGTGGTGCCTTCCAAAATGAACAAGCAGATATGAAAGGATGGCCAGCAAAATTGTGACCAGCAAAGTGTAAATGTTTGTTACGCGATCCGCTGTTGAAACGGTCAGCGCCAATACGGCCAGCACATAGGCGGTTAGATAAGGCCCGTGTGCATAGCGGACTTTATAGTTATCCAGTACGAGGCCGATGACCAATAATACTGAGGTCAGGCCGAGCCAGCGCAGGGCGAAATCGAAACTTGCCAGCGTGGGGTCGTATACGATCCATGCCAGCGTGTAGGGAATGAAGCTCAGCCAACTCGCAACGTGAGCGAAGGAGCGGCTTCCGCGCATCCATGCCGAGGCGGAATAAAAGACGACGGCCACTGTTTGCAAAATCACAAAGGCCAGCAGTCCTGGGGTGCCTTTTGGAATCACGTAATCGCCGCTCAGATATTTCAAGCTGATTGGCGCGCTGATGAACAGACTCAGCGCCGTGAAGAACTGCGCCGCGCTATACACAGGCCGGGTGTAACTCGAGTCAACTTTGTTCAACCACAGAATCAGGCCGAGATAGGCGAGAGGCGCAGAGACGAGTCCGAGCCACGAAAAATCGTCGGTGACGTTAATCGCGCGCAGAAGAATTACGCACCAGATGGGGAACAACCACGCGGCAGACCAGATGAACACGTTGCGCAGGAAAGTGCGATTCGGTCCTTCGGTCTTGCCAGACAGCAATTGCACAAATTCAGCCCACGATTGGTGTTTGCTGAAATGCACCAGGAGGGCAGACGCGACGGAGGCCAGAATCCACAAGCCGAGGGTCCAGACTAGAATCGAGTTTTCGTTCAGCGTCCACGCGACGGCCCAGCCGAGCAGAATGTATCCGCCGAGATAGATGCCGTTTGCATAGCGGACGGCGAGTCTGTCGATGAACGCCGCAACCGAGATGTGAATTACTGCGAGGCCCGCCCATGCGAGCGCGTATTGCGGCGTGGAGAGCGTCGCGCCGAAGATGCGTTCACCAAAGCCGATGAAGAAGAGTGTGACAGGCAGGAAACTAATGAAAGGCTCAAAGAAGAGCGGCCAGCGTTGTTGATACAGACGCGCGAAGGCAATGGTCAGAATCACGATTAGGGATTGAGCGAGGAGCGGGGGCAGATAATCTGTTAGGGGCAACCCGCTAAAAGCGCGGAGTGTGGCGGGCGCGCTGAGCAGGAGCGCGAGAACACTTAATCCAATTATGAATAAAACCAGCGGCGCATGGAAGAGAGTCGCCCAAAACTTTTTGCTCTCGTCGTTTTTTCCAGACGCGAAAAAATTCAATGAGCGTTCGATGAGCATGTAACTTGTGGCCAGTCCCGCCCAGGCCAGCGCGCCGAACGCGGGTGGGACCTTGAAGAGAGTCAGCGATTGAGCGAAGGCGATGGTGAAGGTGAGTGTGGTGGCCCATGCCCACGCAAAAGCATATGTTGAAACTTTGAAGTACCACGCGCTGAAGATAAATAGCGCGCTGGCCACGAGCGGAATCGTCACGCCGACCCAGGGCAGGTAGGATGGTTCGGCGGCGCTGTCGATAATAGACATCAGCGTTTTGGCGATTACGAGTGTGTAACCCAGCACAAAAAGTATTGCGGGGTGGAACTTTTCGCGGCTCTTGAGGAATTTGTTTAGATAAACAGCAATCGAAATGTAAACCAGACTGCCGAGCAACGTATATGCGAGGGACTGCATGTTCTCGGGAATTTTGAGCCTGTCCAGAATTATTTGGAACGGCCATAGGAATAATAGGCTGGCAAGAATGGTCTCGACGACTCGATTGTAGAGGTAGGCCAGCGTTGCGAGGGATGCAACTATGATCAACAGGCTGGCCAACAGCGCGTCGTCATTTGGGCCTGCGGAGAAGAGACCAATGATGGAAAGCAAGTAGGTGAAAACATGAAAGGGCAGACGATATTCTTTGGCGCGCTGGAAGAGTCTTTGACCAGCGCCGACGTAGGCCAGGCCGAACGCGGCGATTAATGCGCCCAGCCATTCGGGCGAAAGGCGTGCGCCACTCCACGCGGTGGCGGCAAAGATGGGAATCAGTAATGCGATCGGCCACAGGAAGATGGATTTGCCCAACCCGAAAGGCAACTTGTCTGACAGGCCGACGAGGGCGGGGTGTTGTCCGCTGTCGTGCAGGATGAAGGAGGTTACGTAGGCCGCGAGGGCGAGGCCGAGGGCGATCAGGCTCGGGGCAAAAGGTGGCACTGAAATGCCAGCGAGAACCAACAGCGCGATGGGGATTAGTACATGCGCCCAAACGTGGAGCGCGCGAGCATGTTCTTTCGAATTACGAATCGCAATGGCCAGCCCGAGGTAAGCCAATGCCAGCGCTTCGTCAGCGGCGATGACCCAGTGCAGAGTCGAGGCGGGCTGTGCGTTCGAGATCCAGCGACCCGCTATGAGCGTGAACGGAGCGATAAATAGGCCGGCGGCCAACAGGGTGAAAGTCGAGTCGTTAAAGAAGTAGGCGCACAGGGCCAGATTTATTGAGGCGAGAGTCAGCGCGATGACGCCGGGCCAAAATTCGGCAGTGCGGAAGAATGTTCCGCTCAAAACGGATAAGGTAATGAGCACCAGTGCGGTGGTGTTGAGTGCCTTAACGTAATTTTTGATAACAGGTAAATCGGACGAGGCGCGTTGCAGTCGTTGGCCGAGC
The DNA here is from genome assembly GCA_009885445.1 of Anaerolineaceae bacterium. GTDB lineage: Bacteria > Chloroflexota > Anaerolineae > Anaerolineales > Villigracilaceae > Denitrolinea. The sequence continues at coordinate 5,750 of VFKQ01000313.1, forward strand.
ACAAGATAGACCAGCGCAAGAATCGCCGCGACGCTGGCGTACCATTCGAGAGGCAAGTCTGCAACGCCCAATCCGAATGCGACTGTGCCAATGGATGCGACCAGCGCTGTGTAGGCGAACACGAGTGCAGGGAAATACCAGGCCAGCGCGGAATACGCAAGCGTGGCAAAGAGCAGGCCAACCATATGTGGCACAGCAGGGCGCGCCGGCGAGAGTAGTAAAAAGAATAGGCTCAGCGGAAGTAATACCTGCGGCAGGTAACGCGCGGCGCGGGCGAGATCACCGAAGGTGCCTTTTAATTTTCCGAAACGCCCCGAAGCCCAGACCATGGCCGCGCTCGAAGCGCAAATCGAAACAAAATCCCACTCGAGTTGTGCCTTCCATGCAAACGATGAGCCAAGTAAATTTGTAACCGTAAATACCACGCCTGTGCCAGCGACGAGAGTTAAATAATCGAAGAACTCGCTGTGCATGCGCGAGGCAGTGAACGCGTAAATGGCGGTGCAGATGATCGCCACAAAAGTTCCGTAGAGCGGCCCGTTCACCTGCCCGGCCAGGCCGCCAAATTGGTAGATGGCCGCGAAGTCTATGGCCACGAATACCGCGCCGACGCCGGTCAACACGCTACCCGTCTGCGTTAATTTCAGCCGTGTTTGCAGGAACCAACCGCCGATGTAAAAAATCAGCGGGACAGAGGCGATGAAAATTAATTGAAGCGCTTGGTTGAACTCGCCCCAAAAGCCGACCACCAGCACCGTGGCGGAAACAATCAGGATGAACGCGCCCAAGTACAGCAGTCCGCGCAGAAGCGCGCCCGATGCGGCGGCGTCGCCGATTAACTTGCGCCAGTCCACGGGCGGGCGTACTGGTTTGGGCGGCGCGACGGGCTTGGGCCGCGCGACGGGCTTGGAGACGACTGCCGCTTTGACAGGCGCCACGACGACGGGCCTCGGCTCGACCTTAAGTGGGGCGGGTTGCGCTAAAGGAGCCTGGCTCGGCGCGGACGGTTTCTCCACGTGCGGCTCTGCGCTCGGAACAGCTTGTCGCGCGGCAGTTCCTACGCGGATGTCGAAGTCGTAGCGGCGCTTGATCACGGTCGCGCGATGCGGTTCGAGTAGTCCATCTTCAGCCCACATCGAGATTTGATGCAAGATGGCCTCGCGCATGCTTCTGACAAGGCTGTTCCGTTTGGAAGTGACGAATTGACTCGTTTGCAGGCTTAACGCTTCGAGCGCGGCGTGTCCCACTTTGGTAGATTTGCCCAGCGCGAGTTTTTCCAATTCCAACACGATGGCTTCACTGCTGTAGCGCACCGTTCCAAGCGTGGCAATCGCCGCCAGTTGGCGGGCTTCATCTCTGCTTCTTAAGTCGGTCAGGATTGTATCGAGGTCTGAGTTTTGTGCTGAGTTCATCGCAGGCTCCTTTGATGAAGTGTTTGGGCGTGGTTCTTCGTGAATGGTTGTGGGTATGGGCAATCCGTCGTTGACCCCGTTAGCAGTCATTAGCCAGCACTCGCCGCGCTTAACTTGACCGCGTCCCCAGGCGTTGCCGATGAAATATGTAAGAATGAGCAGGGCATAGAAAGGAAAGCTGGTGTAGGAAAAAAGTAAAGCGATTAGCGTGCGAATCCCCGCCAGAAGAAATGCCTGCCGTCCATGCCAGCGCACAAAAGTACTTTGAGTTTTGGATGTGTATTGAAGCAGAAGCAGGTGCCAGAGCGCCGACAAGAGCACGGCGACAAAAGGTGAATCGTAAAATGAAAAACTGGCGAAAATGAGCGTTGGAATGGTGAGTAACGGCGACCAGCCCAGCCAGCGATATGGACCTAGAGCCATGTATTGCTCAGAGTTGTAATCAACTTTTGCCATGGGAGATTCTCCTTTCCCTACATCAGTGGGAACACAGTTTGCGCAATAGAGTTGCAGGGACTATTTTCAATCTTTCTCCACTATAGCGGCAGTTTAGGGGAATTGACTGCCAAAATGTGTCATGTTTTGAAGGACGATATTAATATCGTCCTTCAAAAGACGAACGGACGAGAGCATCTCCCGTCCGTTTCACATAAAAACTATTTTCCCGCGCGCAGTGCGTCCCAGCCGGCGTAGGTGGCTGTCTCACCCAACTCCGCTTCGATGCGCAAAAGCTGGTTGTATTTCGCGACCCGGTCCGAGCGGGCGGGCGCACCGATTTTTATCTGACCCGTTCCCAGCGCGACGGCGATATCGGCAATGGTCGTGTCCTCCGTCTCGCCCGAGCGGTGACTGGTCACAGCCCGCCAGCCCGCGCGCTGACAAAGTTCCACGGCTTCGATGGTCTCAGTCAGCGAGCCGATTTGATTCACTTTTACCAGCAGGGCGTTGGCCGCGTTTTCGGCGATGCCTTTGCGCACCCGTTCCGGATTCGTGACCAGCAAATCGTCGCCGACGAGTTGAATCTTATCGCCGAGTTTTTGCACCATCAGTTTCCACGAAGCCCAGTCATCTTGCGCGTGTCCGTCCTCGATGGAGACGATGGGATAGTCCTTGACCCACTTGGCCCAGAACTCCACCATTTGCTCGCCTGAAAATTTCTTGCCCTCTTTGCGCAGGTTATACATTTTTGTTTCTTCTTCATAAAATTCCGACGCGGCGGGATCGAGTGCAATGGCCACATCTTTTCCGCGCCCCGCTTTGAAGCCGGCCTTCTCGATGGCGGCCATGATGACTTCGAGCGCCTCTTCATTTGCTTTCAACGCGGGCGCGTATCCGCCTTCATCACCCACGAGAGTCGAATATCCTTTTTCTTTCAACACCGCTTTGAGTGCGTGATAAATTTCGGCGCCCCAGCGCAAACCCTCGCCGAAAGAGTCCGCGCCCAACGGCATAACCCCCATTCCATCGCAATACTGCGAATCCAGATCGCCCGATTCCTAGTGCAGCAGCTTCCGTGCTGCCCTCTGTGTTGTCGCAAGTGCTGATTATTTATGACACAGTAGAATTACGCGCGCGGCTCCGAAACAGAGCCGCGACCGTCAGAGCG
>VFKQ01000168.1 GCA_009885445.1 Anaerolineaceae bacterium
CATGGAGCACGCATGGCTTACACTGGTTTATTGAATCGTTATCGCCCGTTTTTAAATTTGCCAGCGCATACAAAAACTGTTTCACTGCTGGAAGGGGACACGCCGCTGATTCCCATGCCACGCCTCAGCCGCGAATTAAATTGTGAACTTCTCGTCAAATTTGAAGGACTCAACCCAACCGGCTCATTCAAAGATAGAGGCATGACCGCCGCGATTAGCGAAGCGCTTGGACGCGGCGCTCAAACTGTGATCTGCGCTTCGACGGGCAACACCGCCGCGTCCGCCGCCGCATACTCCGCTCGGGCCGGGTTGCGCTCCATCGTGCTGATTCCCGCTGGAAAGGTGGCCGCCGGAAAACTTGCGGGCGCAATTGCCTATGGCGCTGAAGTGATTCAAGTGCAAGGCTCGTTTGACGACGCGTTGACACTGGTGGTGGAGCTTACCCAAAAAACGCCGATTGCGCTGGTCAACTCGATCAACCCGTTTCGCATTGAGGGACAGAAGACCGCCGCGTTTGAAATTTGCGATGCGCTGTTGAGTGCGCCGGATTGGTTATGTTTGCCGGTTGGAAATGCGGGCAACATCACTTCTTATTGGGCGGGTTTTCAACAATACCAAAAAGGACTGCCACCTATCCTGGGCGTGCAGGCCGCCGGGTCCGCGCCGCTGGTGTTGGGCCATCCGGTTGAAAACCCCGAAACGATTGCCACCGCGATTCGCATCGGCAAACCCGCAAGAGGCGAGCAGGCATTGGAGGCGGCTCAGCAATCAGGTGGAAAAATAATCGCGGCCAGCGACGATGAAATTCTCGCCGCGCAAAAAATTCTCGCTGGCGAAGGTGTGTGGGTTGAACCCGCCTCCGCCGCGGGATTGGCCGGGCTGTTGAACGAGGTCCGCGCGGGGAGGTTGGATGTGAAGGGGCAGAGGGTGGTTATAGTGTGCACTGGTCATGGCTTGAAGGACCCTTCTATTATTACTGAGTCGTTTCTGGCCCCGCGTGCCATCCAGGCAAATTATGACGCGTTGCTGGCCGAGCTGGGTTTGTAAGCCATGTTTTAATTATGCACGGTTAAACAGACAGGCCGAGGCTTGAGCCTCGGCCTGTCTGTTTATTTTTTTACTGATGTGTCTCAGCGTTTGGCATCCTCAATCGCTTTCTTCGTATTTACGAAAGGCAACAGGGCTAGCCCTATTACAAAAAATGCAATGAGCGACAGAATGGCGATGCGCAAATTACCGAAGAGCGTGACTGCAAGCGCAAAGACCATGGTGCCCAGCCATGATGTGCCGCGTTCGCTGATTTCGTAAATCGAAAAGAACTCCGCTTCCTTGCCTTTTGGAATCATTTGCGCGAATAAACTGCGGCTGATGGCTTGCGATCCGCCGAGCACGATCGCAATAAATGTGCCCATGATGAAGAACTGAATGTAGGCGTTCTCGCCCTTCATGCCGCCGTAGGCATAAATCACCACGCCAGACCAAATCACCAGGCTGACGATGATGGCCTGTTTTGCGCCAATGCGCTTGGCTAATTTTCCCCATAACAGCGCGCCGCCAAAGGCCACGATCTGGATCCAAACGATGACGGGCAGTAGCTTTTCTGTGGTCAATCCAAGTCCGCCGACGAGGATAGGCTCTGCCGCAAAAGTGGATGCAATGGCGATCACAGTTTGAATACCGTCATTGTAGATCAGGTAGGCAGTCAAATATTTTGATGTTTCTGGCAAAGTCCTCGCTTTGTTGCGCAGGAAAATAATCAACATTGCGATCGGCCCGAACATCGGGATTAAAAGAGGCAGGATAGCCAGCTCGGTGGGTAAATCTCGCGCGGTCATCAAATTGACCACTGACGGCGCAATCAGGGGCGCCCAAATAAAAATGGTCAGCGGCAAGAGCAGAAGGGTCGCTACTAGCTTTGCGGGCGCTTCCATGGTTTCGGCCAGTTGTTTGAACGCCACGCTCAAAAGATTTTCGCCCTCTGGAATTTGGCGCGCAACATGACGCGACTTGAGTCTCTTCCATGTTATTGTTGAAAAGCCGAACCACCACACGCCAGCAGATGCCAGGTTTATGCGTATGGCCAACGTCTCGGAGATACCAAAGGTATCATGCAACAGAAAGAGAATCAGATTGAGTACCAGCATAATGAATCCGCCGAGATAGCCCATGGAGAATCCATAAGAAGATACGCGGTCACGCTCTTCTTCGCTGGCGATGTCGGGCAGGTAGGCATTGTAAAACACCAGCGCCGCGCCAAATGAAAGATTTGCCACTATAAAGAGCAGTCCTCCGAGCCACCATAATCCGCCTTGGATGAAGAACATCAATACGGTGGCTAAAGAACCGATTGTCGAAAATATCTGCAACATCTGCTTGCGGCGATGTGAATAATCGGCGATGGCTCCAAGGATGGGCAAAATCCCCGCCTGAAGCACCACGGATAGCGAAATTGCAAACGGAATAATTGCGCTCGGCGGAATCGGTATCTTTAATACCGAAACGGTTTGTGACCCAGCCGCTTCCGCCGCTGCTCTGGCTAGACCCGCAACATACGGAGAGAGAAATACGGTTGCAACAGTGGTGCTAAAGGCCGAATTGGCCCAGTCGTACATGGCCCACCCAAAAATTTCGCGCCTGTCGTTTGCCATTGGTTGTGATGCGTTCATTGTGCCTCCATAATAAAGATACTTGCTTACTCGTCAAAACCCCACAAGGACAACTTCCGTTGCGCAAAGCGCCGAATGTGATAAAATGCAACTCAATCAGTTTGAAGCGGGGATGAAATTGCTCAAAAAAATCCCTTGCGCATATGTAAACCTTCATATATAATCGCGTTTCCCTATCCCGCCAAACTTCCGCGGGATGGATTTTTGTGCTTTAGCGGCGAACTGTAAAAGGTCAGGAGTGAACCGAATGTCTTATTCAATGCCTCAGAAAAATTACGCGCGTATCCCGGTCAATCTCGATCTCCCCAATTTAATCGAAGTCCAACTTGATTCATTTGCACGGCTCAAGCGCGAAGGCTTGGGCGACTTGCTCCACGAAATTTCCCCCATCGAATCTTATAACAAGGGAATGAAACTTTTCTTCCCCAGCCGCAGCCCCGAGTCTAAGCAATGGGGATTAAAATATTGGTTTGGCGAACCGAAACATTCCATTGAGGAATGCGCCGAGCGCGACCTCACTTATTCGAGCCCGCTTTATGTTTCACTCCTACTGGCTGGCACCGATGTGCCTGAGCCTGTCAAACAGGATATTTTCCTCGGCGACTTCCCCGAGATGACCGATACCGGCACCTTCATTATTAACGGCACCGAGCGCGTCGTTGTCTCGCAGTTGATTCGCTCCCCGGGCGTTTACTTCGAAGCCCCCACCGACCGTGCAACGGGTCGCCACATCGCGATGGCAAAACTCATCCCCGATCGCGGCGCATGGATGGAATTCGAAACGCGCAAATCCGATTACATCATTTTGAAATTCAACCGCAAGCGCACAGTGCCCATCACGGTTTTCCTGCGCGCCCTCGCCGCTGTCAAAGACGGCGTGGATGATTCGCTATTGAAGACCGGCTCGGACGAAGAAATCATTTCCATCTTTCAAGATATTGATAACGACCCAGATCGCCTGTTCATGGCCTCCACCCTGCGCCAGGAACCCGACTGGGACCTTTCGGGTGGCTTGAGCATCGCCGAGGCCGCACTCATTGAATTCTTCAAAAAGATGCGCCCGGGCGACCCAGCTACACTCGATAACGCGCGCGCCTTCCTTGAAGAACAACTCTTCGATCAGCGCCATTATGACCTAGAGCGCGTTGGCCGTTATAAACTGAATCAGAAGCTGGATCTGAAAATCCCGATTCCGCATCGTACGGTGACGAAGAACGACATCATCCGTTTGATTCGGCGTATGATTCAAATCAACAACAACACCGAAAAACCGGATGACATTGACCATCTCGGCAATCGCCGTGTGAAGACGGTGGGGGAGTTGATTCAAAACAAATTGCGCATCGGCCTGCGTCGCATGGAGCGTGTCATCAAAGAGCGCATGTCTATTCGCGATCAGGAACAACTTTCTCCGGTGACGCTGGTGAACATTCGTCCGGTCGTTGCGGCCCTGCGCGAATTCTTCGGCTCGAGTCAGTTGAGCCAATTCATGGATCAGACGAATCCGCTGGCCGAGTTGCGTACGAAGCGCACCCTTTCCGCGCTCGGGCCGGGTGGCCTGCGTCGTGAACGTGCTGGCTTCGACGTGCGCGACGTCCACCATTCTCACTATGGACGCATTTGTCCAATTGAAACACCGGAAGGCCCAAACATTGGTCTCATTGGCCGTTTGGCTTGTTTTGCCCGCGTAAATGAATACGGCTTCATTGAAACACCTTATCGCAAAGTGTTTAAAGCGCTTGCCGCTAGCGACGAGCGTCTCGAGGGCCGAACCGCCCGGGGCGCGGTGGTTGATGCGAAGGGCAACGTGATCGTCCAAGATGGCGAACAAATCACGGCCAAGATGCTCAAGTCTATTGTAAAGCTCGAAAAAGACATCCTGGTCGTTCCTTTCGTCTCGACTCAGGTGGATTATCTTTCCGCTGACGCTGAAGATAAATATGTCATCGCGCAAGCCAACGCGCAGTTGACTGACAACAACGAATTTGTGCGCGACCGCATTTCTTGCCGCTTTCACTCTGGCTTCCTGTTTCAGGCACCCGATACGCTCGACTATATGGACGTTGCTCCGCATCAAGTGGTGGGCATCAGCGCCGCGTTGATTCCCTTCCTTGAACATGACGACGCGAACCGCGCCCTGATGGGGTCGAACATGCAGGCGCAAGCTGTGCCTCTGATTCGACCTGAAATCCCGATGGTCTCCACGGGCATGGAATATTATGCCGCGCTTGACTCTGGTCAGGTAGTGGTGGCCGAAGAGGATGGCGAGGTTGTTTCGGTAACAGGTAGCACCGTCACTGTTAAAGAACGTGGCAAGACTCATGTTTATCAGTTGCGCAAATATCAGCGCTCGAATCAATCTACTTGTATCGACCAGCGCCCGGCTGTAGTGAAAGGCCAATTGGTGAAGAAGGGCGATATCATCGCCGACTCTTCCTCCACTGAAAATGGCGAACTTGCCCTTGGCCAGAACATGGTCGTGGCCTTCATATCATGGGAGGGCGGCAACTTTGAAGATGCCATCCTGATCTCCGAGCGCATGGTTCAGGAAGACCGCTTCACTTCTGTGCATATTGAGAAGTATGAAGTGGAAGCCCGCGACACTAAGCTTGGCCCCGAAGAGATTACGCGCGACATCCCCAATGTGGGCGAAGATGCGATCAAAGACCTTGATGAGAGCGGCATCATCCGCATTGGCGCCGAGGTTGGCCCCAACGATATTTTGGTCGGCAAGATCACGCCCAAGGGCGAAAAAGAATTGACCCCCGAAGAACGACTCTTGCGCGCCATCTTTGGCGAGAAGTCGCGCGATGTGAAAGACACATCCTTGCGCATGCCTCACGGTGAGCGCGGCAAAGTTGTGGATGTGAAAGTCTTTACGCGCGAAGAAAACACTGACCTCTCTGCCGGTGTCGAAACGATGGTGCGTGTGTCAGTTGCGCAACGGCGCAAGATCACCGCTGGAGACAAGATGGCTGGCCGGCATGGTAATAAGGGCGTCGTCTCGAAAGTTGTTCCAGTTGAAGACATGCCCTTCCTTGAAGACGGAACGCCGGTTGACCTGATCTTGAATCCGCTCGGCGTACCTGGCCGTATGAACATTGGCCAGGTTCTCGAAGTCCACCTTGGCTGGGCGGCCAAGAGACTCGGTTTCCGCGCGGTCACGCCGGTGTTTGACGGCGCCTCCGAATCGGAGATTGAAGCCGAACTCGCGCGCGCCTGGATCGTAGATGCGGCCTGGGCTTCAGCGGCCAAGTCTGCATGGGAATGGCTCAAGCAGGATGAATATGACCCGAACAGTATTCAGGATGACGACGAAGTTCGCCGCCTATATCTGGAGAACTGGCTCGGCGATCGCAAATATGACACATCCGAATTGAACGATGTGGATTTTGCCCGCCTTGCGGCCGCGCGCGAATGGATTCGCGATCATGGCTTTGAACCCGATAAGGTCTTTAGCGAAGAAGAGGAAGTCATTCATCACCGCCATCCTGACCTGGATGACTACACCGTGCGCACGTGTCTGCGCTTGTGGATGGAAACACTTGGACGCACAACCAAGATTGCTGATGATAAAGTCCTTGCTGTGGCGCATGAAGTCATGCAGGAAAGTGGTTCGCCCATGCCGACTCTCGGCAAGCAAATCTTGCGCAATGGCAAAACCGGCGTTCCTTATGATCAGGCAGTTACTGTCGGCGTGATGACCATTTTGAAATTACATCACCTCGTTGAAGATAAAGTTCATGCGCGTTCGACTGGCCCTTACAGTCTCGTCACTCAGCAACCGTTGGGCGGCAAAGCTCAGTTTGGTGGCCAGCGTTTTGGTGAAATGGAAGTATGGGCGCTCGAAGCTTATGGAGCTGCGTACACACTTCAAGAGATGCTCACAGTTAAGTCAGACGATGTGCAAGGCCGCGTCAACACTTATGAGGCCATCGTGAAAGGTGAGCAGATCGAAGAGCCGAGCATCCCGGCATCCTTCCGTGTTTTGGTCAAAGAATTGCAGAGTCTTGGTCTGGCAGTGGAAGCTGTGAACGAAGGCGGAGACCTCGTCAGGTTTGGCAAGGACGAGGAAAAGACTCATCCACCTAGGATGGACACCGGTCTGCTTGGTTTGGGCGAAGGAATGTCGAGAAAACCTAAAAGTGGTTCTTGACGCTTAGTTAGGCGCGTGATAAAATTTCGCCCCGTTGCCAAAATAAGACAGTGTTTCCTGTTCACATAGGCAATCAATTGCAATGAGGCCATCAGAGCTGTTGAAGATGGCCTCATTTTCTGCAAAAATATAGAAAGATTCCAGTTCGGAGGCAGAGTGCCTACTATTAATCAAATGATCCGCAAAGGTCGCAAGACCAAAAAAGTGAAGAGCAAGGCCCCCGCTTTGCTTTATACACTGAATACATTTAAACAGCGTCGCTTTCGCCAGGAAGGTGGAGCACCTCAAAAGCGAGGTGTTTGCACCGTTGTGCGCACCATGACGCCCAAGAAACCGAATTCAGCTTTGCGCAAAATTGCGCGCGTGCGTCTCACCAACGGCCTGGAGATCACCGCGTACATTCCGGGTGAAGGTCATCAATTGCAAGAGCACTCGGTTGTGCTCGTGCGTGGTGGCCGTGTGAAAGACTTGCCCGGCGTTCGCTATCACATTGTCCGCGGATCGCTCGACACTACTGGTGTTGCGAACCGAAAGCAATCTCGTTCCAAATATGGCGCCAAGCGCCCCAAGTAAGGTAATGGAGTAAAGTTATGCGACGTGGATCCCCCGCACAACGCACTATCGCCCCAGATGTGCGCTACAACAGCGTAAACTTGCAGACTATGATTCTGCACATCATGGCGCGCGGCAAAAAGAGTCTGGCGACCCGCTTGGTTTATCAGACGCTCGACGTCATCAAAGAGCGCACGCAGAAGAGTCCTATTGAGGTCTTTGATGCCGCGCTTAGAAATGTTTCCCCGGCCATGGAAGTTCGCCCTCGCCGTGTTGGCGGCGCTACGTACCAGGTGCCGATGGAAGTTGGGGCAGATCGACGCGTCACCTTGGCTTTCCGCTGGATTCTTGATGCGGCTCGCGAACGCTCGGGAAAATCTTTCCCAGATAAATTGGCCAGCGAGTTGATTGACGCTTCCACCGATACCGGTAGTGCAATCCGCAAACGCGACGAAACACACAAAATGGCAGAGGCCAACCGCGCCTTCTCGCATTATCGCATCTAACAAGTATCTTTAACTTCAGGTAGGTAGCTCACATCATGGCACGTGTTCATCCGCTGGACCAGTACCGCAATATCGGAATCATCGCCCACATCGACGCCGGAAAAACGACGACGACTGAGCGTATTTTGTTTTATACCGGCAAGACCCACCGAATCGGTTCCGTGGATGACGGTACGACCGTCACTGACTGGATGGAGCAAGAGCGTGAGCGCGGTATTACCATTGTTTCTGCGGCTGTGTCTGCAGAGTGGAAGGGCTATCAGATTAACCTGATTGACACCCCTGGCCATATTGACTTCACTGCCGAAGTCCAGCGCTCATTGCGCGTACTGGATGGCGGCGTCGTGCTCTTTGACGCGGTCCAAGGCGTGGAGCCTCAATCCGAAACAGTTTGGCGTCAAGCAGATCGCTATGCCGTCCCTCGAATCTGTTTCGTCAATAAGATGGACCGCACAGGTGCGTCATTCGAGCGCACCATCGAATCGATCATACAAAGACTCGGCGCGAACCCGATTCCGATGCAGATTCCGATTGGAGCAGAATCCACATTCCAAGGTGTGATTGACCTGTTAACAATGAAGGCTATGTATTGGGAAGACGAAATGGGGCGTGAGATCAAGATTACAGAAATACCCGCCGAATTAAAGGAACAAGCTGAGACCGCCCGCCATTTTATGGTGGAGAAAATTGCTGAGCAAGATGAAGAATTGACCGTTCGTTACCTTGAAGGTGGCGAAATTAGTGTGGATGAATTAAAGAAGGCCTTGCGCCAAGCCGTTCTCGATATTACGGCAACGCCTGTGTTTTGCGGATCGGCCATGCGCAATAAGGGTATTCAAGTTTTGCTGGACTCGGTGATTGATTATCTACCGTCTCCCGCAGACGTTCCTCCAGTGAAGGGCACTAGCCCAGATAATGTTGAAGAGATTATTGAGCTTCCGGCCAAAGACGACGCCGAGCTTAGTGCGCTTGTTTTCAAAATTGTTACTGATCCTTATGTAGGCCGCTTGGCTTATTTCCGCGTATATTCCGGAACTCTTACGCAAGGCTCGATGGTTACGAATACCGTTAAGGGCAAGCGCGAGCGAGTTGGTCGGTTAATTCGTATGTACGCTGATCGCCGCGAAGACATCACTGAAGTCTATGCCGGAGATATTGCCGCCGTGCTGGGTTTTAAAGATACCTTCACTGGGGATACCTTGTGCGAAAACCAGAAAGTGGTTCTGGAGAATATCTCATTCCCCGAACCTGTTATTTCAGTAGCTATAGAACCTAAGACCAGTTCGGATCAGGAAAAGATGGGCGAAGCGCTCAAGAAACTTTCTGAGGAAGACCCGACATTTCGTGTGCGTACCGACGAGACTACAAATCAGACCATTATTGCGGGTATGGGCGAACTGCATCTGGAAGTTTTGGTGGATCGTATGTTGCGCGAATTTCGTGTGCAGGCTAATGTGGGCAAACCGCGTGTAGCGTATCGCGAAACGATGACGCGCAAAGTGGCAAAGGCTGAAATGAAATATGCTAAACAATCTGGCGGACGCGGTCAATACGGTCACGTGGTCTTTGCCATGGAACCCGGCCCGCGCGGCAGTGGCGTCGTCTTTGAAAACAATATTGTCGGCGGCGTTATTCCACGCGAATTCATTTCGGCAATCGAAAAAGGCGTGAAAGAAACTGCTGAGAGTGGCGTAATTGCTGGCTACCCAGTCGTTGACGTTGTTGTCTCGCTATATCATGGCTCATTTCATGAAGTTGACTCAAACGAAATGGCATTCAAGATGGCCTCATCAATGGCTTTTAAAGAAGGCCTGCAGAAGGGTGGGGCAGTTCTGTTGGAGCCGATCATGAAGGTGGAAGTCGTTATTCCTGAGGAGTATCTGGGCGATGTAATCGGCCAGCTCAATAGTCGCCGCGGTATGATTCAGGGCATGGAAATGCGCCTGGGTAATGCGCAAGCGATCAAGGCTACAGTTCCACTAGGCGAAATGTTCGGGTATGCGACCAACCTGCGCTCCGGTACACAAGGACGCGGCGTCTTCTCGATGGAATTTGATCACTATGCCCCAGTCTCTGAAGCTGTGGCTAAAGAAATCATAAAATAATCACCGTCCGTTTTCTTTCTTAAAAGGAGCATTATCATGGCGAAGCAAAAATTTGAACGGAACAAACCGCATATGAACGTGGGCACCATGGGACACATTGACCATGGCAAAACCACGCTGACCGCGGCAATCACCAAAGTGTCCGGGCTGATGGGCAAGGCTGAATTCAAGGCCTACGACCAGATTGACAACGCGCCCGAAGAAAAATCGCGCGGCATCACGATCAACATCGCGCATGTTGAGTACGAGACCGACAAACGCCATTACGCGCACGTCGACATGCCCGGTCACCGTGACTATATCAAAAACATGATCACCGGCGCCGCGCAGGTGGACGGTGCCATTCTCGTAGTGGCCGCCCCCGATGGCCCGATGCCGCAAACCCGCGAACACGTCCTGCTGGCCCGCCAGGTGGACGTGCCGTCGATCGTCATCTTCCTCAACAAAGTGGATATGATGGACGACCCGGAACTGCTCGAACTAGTGGAGCTGGAACTGCGCGAACTGCTCAACGCCTACGGCTTCCCGGGCGACCAGACCCCGATTGTGAGGGGTTCAGCCAAACAAGCATTGGACAGCGACTCGAAGGATTCGGACGCGCCGGAATACGCTTGCATCAAGGAAATCCTGAAAGTAGTGGACGACTACATCCCCGAGCCGAAGCGCGAAATGGACAAACCGTTCATGATGGCAGTGGAAGACGTGTTCTCGATCAAAGGCCGTGGGACAGTCGTCACCGGTCGGGTGGATCGTGGCATCGTCAAAGTGGGCGACCCGATTGACATCATCGGCCTGCGCGACACCAAGTCGACGGTCTGCACGGGCGTGGAAATGTTCCACAAGTCGTTGGATGAAGGACAGGCTGGCGACAACTTGGGCTTGTTGCTGCGCGGCATTGAGCGCGCAGACGTGGAGCGCGGACAGGTACTGGCCAAGCCCGGAAGCATCACCCCGCACAAGAAATTTCTAGCCGAAGTGTACGTGTTGAAGAAAGAAGAGGGTGGGCGCCACAAGGCCTTCTTCTCTGGCTACCGCCCGCAGTTCTACATCCGCACAATGGATGTGACCGGCGACATCACCCTGCCGGAAGGCGTGGAGATGGTCATGCCGGGAGACAACGTCAACCTGACGGTGGAATTGATCGTGCCAGTGGCCCTCGAGCAGGGCTTGAAATTCGCCATCCGCGAAGGTGGCCTGACCGTCGGCGCCGGCGTCATCACCAAGATTCTTGAGTAGG
>VFKQ01000085.1 GCA_009885445.1 Anaerolineaceae bacterium
AATCCGCACGCTACGTGCGAGGTGGCGGGAGCTGGAAACGGGGTTACGGAGACTCCTACTGATGATTGCCGAATATAGTGACAAAACCCCTCACCCCCGAGCCCCTCTCCCATTGGGGAGAGGGGTGCCGAAGGCGGGGTGAGGGCAGAAATTCAAAACGGGCAGACGCTGTTCGCATCTGCCCGTTAAGTTTACACGAGAAACCCCAGTCCGCAAGAGATTAGGCGGCTTCGGTCGTTGCGTCGGTCGCGCTCTCGGTTTCAGGGACGTTAAATCCCATGGCCTTGAGTTTCTTCTTGGCGTCAATCAGGGGCTTGCGACCAAAACCTTCAATCGCCAGCATGGCCTCTTCGCCTCCGGCCAGTTTGGCCAGGAACTGCGGCACGTTCTTGATGCCGATCTTGATCAACGCATTGGTGGCGCGGTCACTCAATTCCAATTCAGAAATCGGGCGATCCATCTTGGCATTCTCGCGCGCCTTCTTTTCTTCCACATGGCTCTGCGCGGCTTTCACTTTCTTATAGAAGCGGTCCACCTGGCCTTCAATGTCCAGCAGGCGCGAATGTTCGCCGGTGTAGAACGGGTGGCAGTTCGAGCAAATATCCACGCGCAATTCTTTGCGGGTCGAGCCGGTTGTCCAGGTCGTGCCGCAGGAGGCGCAGGATACTTTGGCTTCGTAAAATACGGGATGAATTTCAGGTCTCATAGGTTTACTCCGCGGCCTGCGGGACAATGTTCACACGCTTGCCGCCATGAATCACATCGTACATCACCAACCCGTCCGCCGTGGCGAACAGGGTATCGTCCTTGCCCTTGCCCACATTCAAGCCGGGCTTAATGTGCGTGCCACGCTGGCGCACAAGAATATTGCCCGACAAAACGAACTGGCCGGCGTAGCGCTTCACGCCCAGTCGTTGTGCATTACTATCTCGTCCGTTGCGGGTTGATCCGCCGCCTGTTTTATGTGCCATTTCTACCTCTTACTTTTTGGTGATCTTCGCCGCAGACGACTTGGTCGCGGGAGTTTTCTTGGTTGTGGACTTCGCCGCCTTGGGCTTGGTCGCCTTCGGGGCGTCCGCTTCCATCTGGACCTCGGGCTGGGCCGCGTCTTCGACGGGCATTTTCTCCGCTTTAGCTTTCCTCTCGCCCGGCGCGCCCACATGCTCCACCATCAAACGGGTGTAATCGTGTCGGGCACCGCGATGGACGCGGATGCGCTTCTTGGGCGAATAACGGAAAGCCAGCACCTTGTCACCGCGGAAGTGCTTCATAATAGAAGCGCGCACTTCAATACCGGTCACACTCGGCTTGCCCACACTGACAGAGTCCCCGTCTACGAACAACAAAACGCGTTGCATGTCAAACTCTTCGCCGAGTTCCCCCGGCAGGCGATCCACTTCCAACGTTTCGCCTTCGACGGCTTTAAATTGCTTGCCGCCACTCTCTACAATTGCATACTTCATTTTTTCTCCTCGGTCTCACTTCGCCACCGTCCCTGCGGGCATGTTACAACCTACGCCGGGCGGAGGGGAAGCCGATATGACGCAAATCTGCCCCGGCAACCTTACTGCCAGAGCAGAAGCAAACGAGATTATACATGCGCGGCTGGGGTTCTGTCAACAGATTTTCTGTTTTGGCAAAATTGCCGCGAATTCCGCTAAAGCTTCGCGCGCGAATTACCCAAAAATTAGCGGGGCTTCGCATAATTTGCGGCTAAAGATTTTGAACTGCGTAAGCCCTAAGAGATTCAAAAATGCGCTGGCGGGTTTTTGCTGGCGCATTTTATCTACCTGCAAACCCGGCCTTTCATTCCATCCACCTCACACGATCATCCACTGCCGGACGCTCGTAAGCCATGATCTCGTCCTCGGCATATCCAATGTAGAGGATGCCCGCAATATACTGGTCCGCCGCAAAGCCCAGAAATTCCTTCACCGGCAAAAACTCCGCACCGTCACTGCGCCACTTCGCGCCGAGTCCCAAGGCATGCGCGGCCAGTAAAATATTTTCGCAGGCCGCGGCCGCGGCGCAAATATTTTCGGTCTCGTCGGTTTTTTCATCCACCGGTTTATCCGCGCCGACTGCGATCAACAAAGGCGCACGCAGTGTAGACGTGCGTCGCTTTTCATAATCCTCTGCGGGCAGGTCGGGTTTTCGCTCGCGCATAATCGCAACGCGCACCTCCGCCAGCCGTTCGCGGGCCGCGCCCGTCAACACCACGAATCGCCACGGTCGCACCTTGTGATGATTCGGCGCGACGTTGCCCGCCTGCAAAAGTTTTTCAATCAATTCGCGCGGCACAGCATCCGGTTTTACCCGCCCCACCGAGCGACGGGTTAGAATTGCAGTCATTGCATCCATTTAGTTTTCTCCGAAAGAATATGATAGCACACGACGAGGCCAGATGAAATTTTTTTACACCAACACTCATGAGCAACACAACCCCGCCTTTGAAGTTTACGACGGCGGCAAGCGCATGCCCTATCTCGAATCGCCGCAACGCATGCAGCGGATTCTCAACGCCCTGCAAAAAACAGATTGGGCCGAAATTCACCCGCCGCGCGACTTTGGACTCGCCCCCCTGCGGGCCGTGCACTCCGAAGCCTATCTCAACTTCCTCGCTTCCGCCTTCGACGAGTGGCGGGCCGCTGACCCCGAGGCCGGGTCCTCCGCTGAGGCCACCGCCCTACTACCCGCCACCTTCGCCGCTAAACGCGACCAAATGCCTGAAAGCATTTTAGGCAAAGCCGGATTTTTTCTGCTCGATCTCAGCGTGCCCATTGTGCGGGGAACCTACGCCGCCGCGCTCTCCTCCGCGAATTGCGCCCTCTCCGCCGCGCAAGCCATCACCGAAAATTCTTCTGCCCCTTCATCTTTCATCTCTCATCCTTCATCTTTTGCCCTCTGCCGCCCTCCCGGCCATCACGCCGGGCGCGAGATCGCCGGCGGATATTGCTTCCTCAACAACGCCGCCATCGCCGCGCACTGGCTGACTCAATTTGGCCGCGTCGCCATCCTCGATGTAGACTATCACGCCGGCAACGGCACACAAGATATCTTCTACAACCGCGGCGATGTGCTGACCATTTCAATTCACGCCGATCCGTCATATGAATATCCCTACTATGCTGGCTACGCGACCGAGACAGGAGACGGGGCAGGCCTCGGCTTTCATCGCAACTTCCCCCTCCCCGCCGGCACTGGTGAAACATCTTATCTAACTGCCCTCGAAGAATCGCTGAATCTAATTCGCGCCTTTGCGCCCGCACACCTTGTCGTTTCAATGGGCATGGACATTTACAAAGATGACCCGCTGGGCACGTTCAAGATTACACGCAGCGGCATTTCCGAAATTGGCAAGCGCATCGCCGCGCTCAAACTGCCCAGCGCCGTCATCATGGAAGGCGGCTACAACACGGATGAATTGGGCGATAACGTAGTCGCCTTTTTAAAAGGCTTCGTGCGCTGATATTGTTGCCGAAATGTGCTCAACTTGCCCTAAACCAATTCGGCGATTTGTACCTTTCAAATCGCCATCAACTGATAACTTGTGACGCAATGCGCCTCTGTAAACAATCTGCAAAGTGATCTGGCGGGATAATCAAGCATAATAGTGGCTAAGGGAATTCCTATGCAAATACTCACAGTAGACGACGACAAAGCCATCACTGAGCTGACTGCTATTTTATTGCGGGCAGAAGGTTTCGATGTCATCACTAGCAACAGTTCCCGCGACGCTCTACGCATTGTTCGAGAGCAAAAACCGCAGGCCGTGTTGTTAGACATGATGATGCCCGAAATGAACGGTAGCCAACTCTGCCATGCCATCCGCGAGTTTAGCCGTGTGCCGATTATTATGCTTTCTGCGCTCAACGACCCCGACATAGTGGCCGGCGCGCTGGATAACGGCGCAGACGATTACCTAGTCAAACCGGTGCCCAGCGACGTGCTGGTTGCTCACCTGACGCGCCTGATCAAACGCACGGGCAGGCCTTCTATTTCGGAGGCACGGCCCGCCTCCTGGGCGGCGAACACGCAACCATCAAAAAGCTAGAAATACGGAAGCCGCCTCCCATTGAGGCGGCTTCTTTTAAATAACAGACCTTATGCAAGGTGTGTGGAATGCAGACTTTAGGCCGCGTTTTCGGCAAGAAGCGGGCTAAAGCCCACACTCCTTATTCAAAAACATGCGACTTAACGAAAACTGCGCAAGGTGAGTAAAAAAGTGGCAGTCACCTTGAAGGTGACTGCCACTTTTTAATTTAACTACTTTGCTTTCAACTCGTCTTCGCGCTCGGGGATGGTGAAGCGCGTGATGGTCGTGTAATCCACCAGCCAGTTGACGAAGCGATTCATCCACACACCGGGAGTCCACAGCCAGGGAAGGATCCACATGGCGCGCGGATGACGGGCGAGGGCCACAACGGCAGACCCCACCTGGTCAGCTGTCAACAGCATGAAGTTGGGGGTCTTGGCATTGGTCTTGCGCTTGATGCCGGCGTGCGACGAAAACTCTGTCTTTACGCCGCCCGGATACACCATTGAAACATCAATGCCCCAAGGTTTCACTTCGCGGCGCAGGGCTTCTGAAAAACCATGCACGCCGTGCTTGCTAGCCGCATAAATTGTATATGTTGGTGTGCCCACCAAACCAGCCATCGAACACATATTAATGATTGCGCCGCCGCGCTGTTTAATCATCACCGGCAACACCTGACGCGTGGTTTGAATCACGCCCATCAGGTTCACGTCTATTTGCGCGGCGATGTCTTTGATGGGGTCAAGATTCTCCAGCCAGTCGAGCCGCCCAAAGCCGGCATTGTTGACGAGGATGTCAATGCGCCCGAACTTCGCGAGCGTTTGCGCCACCAAGGACTGAATATCTTCCAGCTTCGAGAGGTCAGCGGCCACCACATGCACTTCCGCACCTGTGCCAAATGCTTCGATCTCTTGGGCCACGGTTTGCAGTTTGTCCACACGGCGGGCGGCGAGCACCACTTTGGCGCCAGCACGCCCAAACTGTCGGGCGGTGGCTTCACCGATTCCTGAGGATGCGCCGGTTACGATGACAACTTTGTCTTTGGGGTCCATGTGTGCCTCCTAATCAATGTTGGAAAGTGATGGGGTTATCTTATCTCAAAATACATCGGCTGGGAAATATGAATTCGGACAGCTTGCTGTCCGTGTTCTTACGGTCAGACTCACAATGCGGGAGCAAGCTCCCGCATTCCAGATTTTTATGGCCCCCAGCGCGGCTGGTAATCGCAATAAGCATTGTCGGTCAGGCGGCGCAAGTCGGTGCCGTCGATGCGGATGATGTAAATCTCGCAACCGAGGTCGTCGTTGTAGTGGTCGAAGT
>VFKQ01000312.1 GCA_009885445.1 Anaerolineaceae bacterium
GTTCCCGTACTTGAAAATGCGCTGGCCGAAGCACGGGCGGCAGGCTATCTCGCTGAAAAATTTGATATAGAAATACGTGTCGGCGCCGGCGCCTATATTTGTGGCGAAGAGACCGCGCTGTTTGAATCGATCGAAGGCAAGCGTGGTTTTCCACGCGTGAAGCCGCCCTTCCCAACGACGAATGGTTTATTTAATAAGCCAACTGTGATTAATAACGTCGAAACACTTTGCAATGTGCCGTTGATCCTCTCAATGGGTTCTGCTGAATACCGCAAACTTGGCACGGAAAAATCACCAGGCTCAAAATTGTTTTGCGTTTCAGGGGATGTCACCAAACCAGGTTTATATGAAGTTGAATTTGGTGTTACCTTGCGCGAACTCATGAACATGGCAGGCGGTGTGGCGCGGAATAAATCCCTTAAGGCAGTATTGTTCGGTGGCGCGGCGGGCGCATTTGCCACGTCCGAACATTTGGATGTAAAAATGACCTTTGAAGATTTGCGCGCCGCAGGTCTGCCGCTCGGCTCGGGCGTGGTGATGGTCTTCGACGAATCGCGCGATCTGCGCGACTTGCTTAAGCGACTTGGTCACTTCTTTGCGCATGAGTCTTGTGGCAAGTGCTATCCCTGTCAGATGGGGACGCAACGCCAAATGGAGATTCTGAATCGCGTCGCGGCGGGCAACCCGCTACAAGGGGATTTGATTCGTCTGCAAGATGTCGGCTGGACGATGACGGAGGCGAGTCTGTGTGGGTTGGGGCAAACCGCCGCGGGCGCGGTGCTGTCCGCGATTCAGTTGTGGCCGGAATTATTCAAGGATGAAGTGGTCGAGATGAAAGATGAAAGAGGAAAGAAGGCTGTTGCGAAAAAGGCCGTAGTGAAAAAGACTTCGTCGAAGAAAGCGGTGGCGAAAAAAGAAGTGAAGTCAAAACCGGCGAAAAGCAAGAAGCCTGCCGCGCAGAAATCATCGAAGAAATAATAGGACTCAAGCATGGCTGACAAAATTTCTCTAACGATGAACGGACAGGAAGTGCAAGCCGAGCAGGGCGACACACTGTTGGATGTGGCGCGCGCGATGGGCGAGAACGTGCCCACGATTTGTTATCACGACGCCACGACGGCGAACGCGCTATGCCGCATCTGCGTGGTGGACGTGGAGGGACAGCGCGTGCTTCAACCGGCGTGCATTGTCCACGCGGCGGCGAACATGAAGGTGCAAACTCGCAACGAAAAAGTGGAACGCTCGCGCAAGACGATTTTGGAGATGCTCTCCTCCACAATGGATTTGTCTGACGCGCCCGAAATTTTGACGATGATGGACGATTACGGCGCAAGCGACGAACGCTTCCCTGAAGCCGTGCGTCGCGAGTCGGCGGTGATTGACGACAACCCAATGTTTGTGCGCGATTATTCAAAATGTCTGTTGTGCTGGCGCTGTGTGCAAGTCTGCGCTGAAGATGCGCAATATACGTACGCGATTAATTTCGATGGCCGCGGTTACGAAACACAGATCGGCACGTTCTTTGAAAAATCAATTCCCGAAACCAGTTGCGTATTGTGTGGTCAATGCGTGGCGGTGTGCCCCACTGGCGCGTTGAAGCCGCGCCGACAACATTTGTTGGAGCAAGGTTCCACGCCCGAAGAAATTTCCGTGCTGAATACCGGCCGCAAGCGGCGGAAATAATCGTGGAATTTAAAGCGATTCTTTACGGCCTCGCCTCTGCATTGGCCTGGGGCGCAGGTGATTTCGGCGGCGGCGTGGCCAGTCGCCGCGCAAATACGTATACTGTCGTAATCTGGTCCGACGTGATTGCCATGTTCACGGTGGGAAGCATTGCCTTGTTCACTCACGAGCCGATGCTGACGCCTCATGATGCGTGGCTGGCTCTCGCTTGTGGACTGTGCGGCGGCCTCGGAATTTTACTGCTCTACGAATCGTTCACCGCCGGCAAGATGAGTGTCGCCGCGCCCGTCTCCGCGCTGACGGCGGGTGCCTTGCCCGTGCTGGTCGGTATTTTCAACGAAGGTCTTCCCGCGCTCACCGTGATCGCAGGGATTCTCCTGGCCTTGCTGGCCATCTGGCTGGTCGCACGCCAGGAAGACACCTCGCTGAAATTTGATTGGGTCAGCATTCGCGGCCCCTTGATCTCGGGAATCTTTTTCGCATTGTTCTTTATTTTGACGGATAAGGTGCAAGGCTCTTCGGCCCTGTGGTTTGTGGTCTACCTGCGTATCTCGGCCATCGCCATACTGGTCGCGATTGGCTTGCTGAAAAAAGTATCTTTGCGCCCCCCGCTCAAGATTTGGTATTTCCTAATTTACATCGGCATCTTTGACATGCTCGGCAACCTGTTCTTTGTGCTGGCCAGCCGCGCTGGACGATTGGACGTGTCGTCGGTGCTAGCCTCGCTCTACCCGGGCGCGACAGTTGTCCTCGCCTGGATTTTCTTGAACGAACACATCTCAAAATGGCAACGCGTTGGAATTGCCTGTGCGTTGGTTGCGATTGTTTTGATTGCTCTGTAAATAACCCAACCCCCAACCCCTTCCCTAAAGGGAAGGGGAGCAGACCTCTCAACCCTTAACTCCCTCTTTCCTTCCGGAACGGGGGCCGGAGGATAGGTCAAGGAGACCCTCATGCTTAAACCCGACCGGATTGTCACCACCACCTGCCCGTACTGCGGCGTGGGCTGTAATTTAGAACTGCACGTCAAAGACGATTTCATCTTTAAGGTGACCTCGCCATTTGATTCGCCCGTCAACCACGGTAACCTGTGCGTAAAGGGTCGCTTTGGATATGACTTCATCCATTCGAAGGACCGTCTGACACAACCTTTGATGCGGAAGGACGACAAGCTTGTCCCTGCAAATTGGGATGAAACAATGGGACATGTCGCTGAAAGGCTGTTGGAGATCCGCGACAAATATGGTCCCGACTCAATTGGCTTTTTGGCTTCAGCCAAATGTACCAACGAAGAAAATTATCTCCTGCAAAAGGTGGCGCGCGGACTGATCGGCACGAACAACGTCGATCACTGCGCGCGGCTCTGACACTCCAGCTCCGTTGCCGGTCTGGCAACAACATTGGGTTCGGGCGCGATGACCAATTCCATTGGCGATATCCATCTTGGCGATGTTCTGCTGGTCACTGGCAGCAACACAACTGAAGCGCATCCTGTCATCAGCTTGGAGATGAAGAAGGCGATTCGTCAACACGGGGCAAAATTAATTTTGATTGATCCGCGTGAAATTGAACTGGCGGATTTTGCGACCCTGCATCTGCGTCCGCGTTCGGGCACGGATGTGGCGCTGCTCAACGCGATGGCGCATGTCATCATTACACAGGATTTGGCGAAGAAAGATTTTATCGAAGCGCGCACTGAAAACTTTGACGCGCTCAAAGAAGCTGTTAAAGATTGCACACCGCAATGGGCTGAGGGCATCTCGGGCGTCCCGGCGGAAATGATCATCGAAGCCGCGCAGGTATACAGTCAGGCGGGAGTCGCGGCGATCTTCTGGGCGATGGGCATCACGCAATCGTCACACGGCGTGGATAACGTCCAGGCGTTGGCGAATCTCGCATTACTCACGGGTAATTTTGGCAAGCCCGGTTCGGGCGTTAATCCGTTGCGCGGACAAAATAATGTGCAGGGCGCGTGTGATATGGGCGGGCTTCCGAATGTCATCACTGGATATCAATCCGTCGTTGATGAAACTGTCCGTGCGAAGTTTGAGAACGCGTGGCAAACGAGTGTAAAGATTCCGCCGAAGCCCGGGCTGACGATCACCGAGTTGATGAACGGCATTCTCGACGGGCGTATCAAGGCGCTGTACATCATGGGCGAGAACCCGATGCTCTCAGACCCGAATATGAATCACGTCAAAGAGGCGCTTCACCAAATTGAGTTTATGGTTTCGCAGGATATTTTCTTGAACGAGACCGCGCAGCTCGCGCATGTGGTTTTGCCAGGCGTGAGTTTTGCCGA
>VFKQ01000395.1 GCA_009885445.1 Anaerolineaceae bacterium
AGAGACCGAAGCCGCAAGCAGGAAATTCCGCTCAACGATGTGCCCGTTCTGCAGGCCAAGGGTGACCTGCCCGAGTCCACGTTGGTGCATACCGAGGACCAGGAGGCGCTATTACGTTTGATTCGAAAATTACCGCCTGAGCGACAAAGTTTGTTGATTTTGAAGTTCGTTGAAAATATGTCCAACGCCGAGATCGGACAGATCATGGGACGCAGTGAAGGAGCGGTGAAGAGTTTATATCACCGCACTCTGCTGGCCCTGCGCGACGATATCGGTGATCAATTCCAATTCAAAGGAGAATAAATCATGTTAAGAATTGTTACTGATGGCGCCGCCGACGTTTTGCCCGAATGGGTGAGCGAATATGGCATAGATGTTATCCCGGTCAATATTCTGTTTGGCGAGAAATCCTATTTGCAGGGTGTTGAATTGGATAACGAAGGCTTCTACAAGATGGTTGAGGAGACCAAGAAAATTCCCAAGACCTCCCAGCCCACCCCGCATCAATTCACCGAGTTTTATCGCAAGATCGCCAAGAAGGGCGACACGATTCTTTCGGTGCATATAACCGCCAAGCTCTCGGGCACTTACGCTTCGTCTATTGCGGCCGCCGAAGAAGTGAAGGACGAATTCAAGGTCTACTCCGTTGATTCTGCTTGTGGATCGCTGGGTATTGCCTTAATGGCGCGCGAAGCGCGTAAGATGGAGCGAGCCGGTAAGAGCGTGGAAGAGATCGTTAAATATATTGAGGGCATCAAGCACAAGGTGCGTGTCATCCTCACGCTCGACACGCTCGAATATGCCAAGATGTCTGGCCGTGTGAAGACTCTGCAGGCCGCGCTGGCATCGGTGTTGAACGTCAAGCCGATTGCTGTGTTGCGCGAAGGCGAGTTGAAAATGGAAGAGCGTGTGCGCACGCGCAAGGCCGCGCTGGATCGCGTCATTGAAATGGGCAAGGCTGAATTTGGCGACAAGCCTGTTTATCTTGCGGTTGTTCACGCGCGTGATCTGCAATCGGGCCAGTCCCTGCTTGAGGAAGCCAAAAAACATTTCAATCATAAAGAAGCCATCCTCGGCGACCTCGGCATTTCGATTGCCGCCAATCTCGGCCCGGGCACTGTTGGATTAATCCTTTACCCCACTGAATAATTTTAGTGAGCACGAATGACACGACGCACGACCACCATCTCCGACAGAAATATCTACGAACTCGAAGCGCATCTGGCCGGGACCTTGAGGCCGCTCGCGCCTCCGAGAGACCTGCCTCAGCGCCTGCGTGACCGCGCCCGTTGGCCCGCGCCGCGCGCCATGGCCCAGCGCATCGTCTCGTGGAGATTTTTCTTCGTGGTCATTGGCGGAGCAATCTCTGCGGGTTTGGTGGTGCTCACCCTCGCCCGCGCACTGTTCAACCTGACCGGGCGTAGCAGGGACGAGTAAATAATTTTACACAAAACACAAGACGGCCATCGGGCCGTCTTGTGTTTTTAATTTGTAAATCGAAGGGCCTAATGGTTTGAGTTTCCCCTGCGGGCAGGCTTGTCGCGATGAATTTCTCGGGGAAAATTGCTTGCGCGAAGCGTGCCACAAAATCCGTCCTTGCGCTGCTCATCCATGCGAATCTGCGCGCGCCGAAGCGCTTGCAGGCTGTCTCTGGGTGACTCTTAACCACCTTGTTTCTGAGAAAATTGAGCACAAACCGTCTTGAATTATTTTTTGCTTGCGTTTTCCATGATTTGCTTGAAGCGATAAAAAGATTTGCTTTGGCTCTTGAAGAATAATCTGATCAAAGGTGTAAGCCAGTTCCAAAACAACCCGTGACCCTGAAAATCTACATGCCCACGAATAAGAGTTCCTGCGAGAGTTTCTTCAAAGGACATTTGGGCCAAAAGTGAAAATGGATATGGCTCTTCACGGGTCTTGTAAGCAAACCAATGATATGGCTGATATTCAAGGATTTCAACAATACCTGAGAAGTGACGATTTAAAACATCAATGCCTTCTATAAATTGCGTGCCTACGCCAATTTCACCGTTCGTAATCTGTCTGCTTTCCGTGACGAAAGGCTTCCATAATTTCGCGTTGGATTGATTCGTCATGAACTCAAACACTTCTTGAATGGGTTTGTTTACGACTATCAAATTATCCATATGTTATTCAGCCTTATCTTTTGAAAAAAACGCCTAACAGTTTATGTTAGTGGACGCTGGGCCGCCCGTGTGTCTCGACAGGCTCGACAACCAGACTCTGCTCGGGAGCAGAGAAAACTCGGAGCCAGCCAACCCCTCGCCCCAGCGGACCCGTGCCCGCGCGTGTGTCTCGACAGGCTCGACAACCAGACTCTGCTCGAGAGCAGGAAAAACTCGAAGCCAGAAA
>VFKQ01000221.1 GCA_009885445.1 Anaerolineaceae bacterium
AGTCCACGGCGCGTGGCCCGGGCTGGGCACAGGTCAACTCGTGGGGCCGGGCGATTTAGCCGTCACCACCGATTACCGCGATATCCTCTCGGAGATTTTGGTCAAGCGCTTGAACAACCCCGCGCTGGGTGATATTTTTCCAAACTATCAGGCCACGATGAGGGGGATCCTTAAATAAGAAATGGACGCCGAACAACACGGATAAACGCGGAAAAAGTCCGCGTAAATCTGTGCCCGCCCGTATTCAGGATGGGTGATTATTTCATATCGTAAGGTGGGTATAATCGGCGGATGCTTGAAGCCCTGATCTTTGATTTTGACGGACTGATTCTCGACACCGAAACGCCCGAAGTGGAAGTGTGGCAGTCCATTTATCGCGAACACGGACAGGATTTGCCCGTCCACGAGTGGAGCAAGACCATCGGCGGGTACGGCCTGTCCAATTTTGACGCGGCGATTCATCTTGGCGAATTAACCGGCCTCGACCCCGCGCCTTTGCGCGCCCGTTATCGCGCTGAATCAGATGCGGTGATTCGGGCCAAGTCGATTCAACCCGGCGTGCTGGATCTAATTCTCGACGCGCGTCAGCGCGGATTGGGACTCGCCGTCGCTTCGAGTTCGCGCCACGAATGGGTGGACGCGCATCTGACGCGCCTCAACCTGATTCAGCATTTCGATCACGTCATCTGCGCGGACGATGTGGCGCCGGGCCGAACCAAGCCGAACCCCGATCTATTTTTGTTGGCGCTAACCCGCCTCGGGGTGCGGAATGATGCGGCGGTGGTGTTTGAAGATTCGCCCAATGGAGTCTGTGCGGCGCGGGCGGCGGGAATCTTCGTGGTGGCGGTGCCCAATGCGCTGACGTCGCAATTGATTTTTGAGGGGGAGAATTTGCGGGCGTCGTCGCTTGCAGGTTTGACAGTGGCTGATTTGGTAATTTATTTTTCAAGTAAAAACTGAAACCCAATGACCAAGTTGATAATTCAAATTCCCTCTTATAACGAAGCAACCAGTCTGCCAATTGCGTTGCAGGGCTTGCCGCGCGAAGTGGCGGGGATATCAAAAGTGGAGTGGCTGGTGATTGATGATGGCAGTGAGGATGGCACCGCCGAAGTTGCGAGATTGCATGGCGTTGACCATGTTGTGCGGCATGCCAAGAATCTTGGGCTGGCGCGTGCATTTGCCAGCGGGCTGGAGGCATGCATTGCGCTGGGTGCAGATATTATTGTTAATACCGATGCCGATAATCAATATGACGGCCGCGATATTGTTAAGTTGGTTGCGCCCGTTCTGGAGGGGCGGGCCGACATTGTGATTGGCGAGCGGCCGATTTCATCTACTGCGCATTTTTCATTCGCAAAAAAAATATTACAAAAGCTGGGCAGTTTTGTTGTGCGGCTGGCGAGCAACACATCTGTGCCGGATGCGCCCAGTGGGTTTCGCGCGTTCAGCCGTCGCGCGGCGATGCAACTGCATGTGTTTAGCGATCACACTTATACGTTGGAAACAATTATTCAAGCGGGGCATAAGGGCATGGCCGTGCTCTCGGTGCCGATTCGCACGAATGATTATTTGCGGCCTTCGCGCTTGATCTCGAGCACGCCGCGTTATGTGCTCAGATCTGCGACGACCATTCTGCGGATTTTTATGACGTATCAGCCACTTGTTTTTTTTGCCATCCCAGCAACTATATTTTTTATTGCAGGCGGAGCGCTTGGGCTTCGCTATATTTCTTATTATTTATCGGGCGCAGGCCAGGGACACATTCAGTCGTTAATCTTAACGACCATTTTTCTCGGCGCGGGCGGCTTGGCCGCGATTCTCGGTCTGCTGGCGGACCTGGTCTCAGTCAATCGCAAACTGCTTGAGAGAATCGACGCGCGGCTTTTTGAATTGAATGAGACTTTAAAGAAAAATGACCCGGATAAATAGTTCTGCCCAGCCGGTGATAATCATTTCGACAGGTCGCACCGGAACCAACTTTCTTTCGAAACTCTTCAATGAGTTTTATTCTGATTGTGTGGATGCCTACCATGAACGCGGGGCATCCCGCCCGATGCAAATCCTGACCAATTTTTATTTTTCGCGGCTTTTGCCCAAGTCGTTTTTACGGCGGGCATGGGATGTGTTGAAGGGTTGGGAAGTAGCTGAGTGCCGAAAGGATTTTCATATTGACTCGAACTGTTTTCTATATGGTTTTGTGCCCACTTTCCCAGATTTATATCCGAACCTTAAGGTCATCCATATTGTGCGCGACCCGCGCACTTATGTCGCATCTCACCTGAATTATGCGCGTGAAGATGCAGGTAGTTTTATCGCGAATTACCTAGTCCCATTTTGGCAACCCAGCCCATTCCTTACGCGGGAGATGCCACTGACCAAAATCGGAAAATTATCGCGCATGGAAAGATATGCCTGGATTTGGCGCTTCAAAAATCAACACATGGCGTCGCTGGAAAACTCGTCAGCCCTTTATCTGCGCATAAAATTCGAGGACCTTTTTCACTCGTCCAATCCAGAAACTGCAATGGATGCAATTCTTGATTTTATCGGCTTGCCACATATCAGTGGAATGAGTGATCGTTTTCAGCGGGCAGAGAATCAGGCATCTAGAAAAAAATTCACGGAATGGCAGAATTGGAATCAACAGCAATGCGCCGTTTTGGACGCAATCTGTGGAGAGCACATGCAGCACTATGGCTATGGTATGGAAAGTGAATGGATGCAACAGCGGAAACAAAAATCAGACATTAGTCAACCCGCATAATGAAGCCTATCCTTTCGGTCAAATTCATTACCACTCTGCTAAGCATTGCCATCACCCTGGGGGTCGTTGTCTACGTTCTTTTGCAACTGAATGGGGATGCCATCTTTACGACCCTCGCTGAAACTGACGGAAAGTGGCTTGCCCTTGCGCTGGTTTCATATTTGCTTGTGTATTACGTGCGCACACTCAGGTTCCAGACCCTTTTTGGAAGCGAAATTAAATCATTTAGGGGTTTATGGGCAGTGACCTGTATTTACGGAATGTTCAATTATTTATTGCCTGCCAAAACGGGCGAACTTTCGTTTCCCGCGTTGATAGCGAAAAAATTTGGCGTTCCAATCTCGCGCGCGGCGGCCATGTTGATTGTGGCCCGTTTGTTTGACTTGATTGTCATTGCCCTGGTTTTGCCCGTTGTTTTATTTGCGTTCAGGGAGCGCCTTTCTGAAACGGTCGTTTATCTCTCGGTGCTATTTTCCCTGGTCACTTACGCAGTCGCAATCTGGTTCTTTGTAAGATCCGCAAAAAGTTGGAGCAACGACGTAGAGGACAGCGCCGCGCCCATACGCACTTTGAGCGGGTCGGCAAAGCGCGCCTGGCGTGGGCTTATGCAAGGGTTCGCGCTGGTTGCGCAACGCCGTCTGCACTGGAAACTATTCGCGCAAACTTTCGCCCTTTGGTTTTTGATTTGCCTGAATTTTTATTTCATCATTCTTGCGCTTGGATATCAAGTGGGCATTTTTCAGGTTTCGATCATTATTCTTTTCATGGTGCCGCTCACATTGATTCCCATTCAGGGGTTTGCGAATATCGGCACCCACGAACTGGGCTGGGTCGCGGCCTTTGCAGTATTCAATTATCCCGCCGATGTGTCGCTGGCAATCGCCGTGAATTCTCATATCATTCTGCTCGTCTTTGTAGTGGTGATCGGTATGGCCGGGTTTCTGCTGAATATCCTTGAAACAAAGAAATAATTTCGCCCTATTTTCCGATTCTGTTTGTCGAAGGTAACTCATGAATATCCTCTTACTCCTGCTAAATCTTGTTTTGGTTTTGTCTTGCTCCTTCTTTTTACTGTCGTTGGCGAAATTCACGCGCAAGACAGCCTATTTACTGGGGATATTTATTCTTGCGTATGCAGATATCGTTCTGATTTTAGAAGTGGCTGGACTTCTTTCTGCGTTGAATCCTGCGACAGTTTTGACTCTTCAGTTTCTCGTGACAGGAATTTCTGCGCTGGTGTGGCGTCGGATGGGTAAGCCAAATCTTCTGGGTCCATTCTCAGGGGTAGAGATCAGACATCTTCTAAAGGCCGGGATATTGGAAAGCCTGAGAAGGCACCCCCTCTTGGTCATTCTGGTAGTCTGCGTTGCCTATGTGTATCTTGGTCATATTCTCAGAATTCTGGTATTGCCTCCCTTTAATCCCGATAGCATGATCTATCACCTTTCGCGTGTGGGCTATTGGATGCAACATGAATCTTTCTACCCATGGCCTACGCCAAATCCTCGCCAGGTCGTATTTCCGATGAATGCAGAACTGGGACTCTTGTGGACTATCTTATGGTGGGGAACAGACCAGTTAAGCGGATTTGTTCAATGGATGGCCATACCGGCTATTATGCTTGCCATTTATGGACTGGTCGGCCTGCTTGGCTATTCACGTCTGCAGGGGCTATATTCCGCCTTTCTATGGGCTACTCTGACTCAAGTCATCTTTCAATCTCATTCGACTCAGAATGACCTGATCACTGCTTCGTTTTGGGTGGCGCTGATATATTTCTTCTTCATCGGACTGCGCGAAAAACCCAGGCCCGCTGTATATCTCTCGGCAATCGCCTTCGGACTGGCGATTGGCGCGAAGAGTACGAGCCTGATAGTCCTGCCCGGCTTTGCAATTGCGCTGATTTTTACCATTTGGGAACATGCCCGCAACAAAGATTTTCAAGCCCGCCTGATCATGTGGGGATTCTCTGCCCTACTGGGCGTTTTGTTCTTCGGCTCATATATCTATATTCAGAATCTCATTGTTTTCCACAGCCCCTTGGGGCCGAAATCTTTCTCGGCGTCTGTGGTTGGTATGAGTGGACGCGACAGCCTCTCCACTCATCTATCCTTGCTGGGTGACAATTTGGGACGGTATATGTATCAGCTGGTCGATTTTTCCGCACTTCCGCCTGCACTCGCAGAACCAATACAGCCCGTGAAAAAAGCGCTTTTTTCATTTATTTACACTGGAGCAGGCATTTCCGTTGAAAATCAGGAGACAGTAGGCCGCGGCGGGTTTAGCCTGGACTATGTAAACCCCATTAACGGGGATAATTCCTGGTTTGGCCCACTACTTGTATTTCTTATCCCAGCCATAGTGTATCAATTATATCGGGGGATACGTACGCACGACACATTGCGACTGACCCTGGCGATCTCGTCGATTATATTTTTCTTATTCTTCTGCGCCGTCGAACGCTGGACACCGGCCAAGGGCAGATACTTTATGATTCCGGTAGCGCTCTCCTTTCCTTTGATTGCCGGTTTGTTCAACCCTCTTATGCCGGGCCATAAATTGGTGAAATCTTTTTTGATACTCCTGGGCATCACATCCATGTTAAGTGTTGCTTTGCTTGGCATACATCAGTTGACCAGCTCTGATTTGAAAGATTTATTTTCAGGCCAACGAAGCGACCCATTTTGGAGCAAGGATTTTAGCTATCGATTGATTCTGGAAAACGTGCCTCAGACTGCCTCCATTGGGCTGTTGAGCCACTTTAGCTATGCAGATTACCCGTTCTTTGGCGAGCATCTGATGCGCCGGATTACAGTGGCAATTCCTGATAATGAGCCCCTCCTACCCGGGGTTGATTACCAGCGTTTTTCACAAGAGTATGAGAATTCAGATTACATCTTCTTGATCAGCACAAAACCTTCACTGCTGAATGTCACCTCGATGAAACATTTTCTCTTGATCCAGGCTCCTTCCGAATCCTTGTGGATTCGCAAGGATTTGCGCCCTGCCGAGGCTTGTGACGATCGTAGCTGGCCATTCATTCTATTTTACGAAGACTCTGCGGAGGCCGTGTGCCCCCGCTTTCCATTAATCATGGATGGTTACATGCCTACTCAAGCGGGTGACTTCAAACCGGAAATAGGAGTGGGGGTTCACCAAGGAATAACATTTGATCTTGTGGTGCAACAAGATTCCCTGGTAACCTTCTCGATTCTTCTACAACCCCGACCCATATTTGAGCAGACCATGCAGTTTATCATCACCGACCCAAATGGTAATCCTACCGTCCATTCTTCCGAATTCAGGAGCGGAAAAGAAGTGAATTTTGTTGCCCGCCTACAGCCGGGTGTGTATAAAATTCAATTATTTCTGGCCGACGGTTCTTTCAGGGCCAGAATTTTGAATTTTCAGGTGACTGTCCCCTGATTCAGCGGTTTGATCAAGTGACCTGCGCCGACGATGCCTCGTTTGGCAGGACCCAGCCGACGATAGACCTATTTTTGGGCGCGGGACCGGTGACAGGTCTGGCACGATGCGGCGGTTGTGTTCGAGCATCTGCTCAATGTCGCCCACCGCACAAATCACCTTTGATGGAGCAAGCCTTAGGCTGGCGTCGCTTGCAAGTTTGACAGCCGGCGATTTAGTCGCCCGTTTATCGGATACAATCAACCGTCTGGAGGCCCGATGAAAAATAATACAGAAAAATTTAATTGGCAGGCTGTTGTAGCCCGTTACGCTTACCCCGATACCTGGCGCAGTATCTGGCAGGTGCTCAACTCGGTGGCGCCCTTCATTGCGCTGTGGTATCTGGCATATCGCAGTATTGAAGTGAGCTACTGGCTGACATTGTTGCTGGTGATTCCCACCGCGGGTTTTATGACGCGCATCTTTATCATCTTTCACGATTGTTGTCATGGCTCGTTCTTTAAGAGTCAGTTGGCGAATGACCGTTTGGGAATGATGCTCGGCATTATTTTGCTGACGCCCTACTTTGAGTGGAAGCACGACCACGCCATTCATCACGCCACGGCAGGCGACTTGGACCGCCGCGGCATCGGCGACGTGTACACGATGACGGTGGATGAATATGTAGCCGCGCCGTGGTATAAAAAAATCGGCTATCGCATCATGCGCAACCCGCTGATTCTTTTTACGATCGGCGCGACAATTGTCTTCACGGTGACACATCGTTTCTGGCGATTCGCCTCGGGACGCCGCGAGCGCAACAGTGTGGTCTGGACGAATATCGCATTGCTGGCTTTTGTGAGCGCGATCATGTTGCAGATCGGCTGGCAGGCTTTTGTGCTGGTGGAATTGCCGTTGTTGTTGATGGCCTGCGGCGCGGGGGTGTGGCTGTTTTATGTGCAACACAACTTTGACCCCACGTATTGGGAACGACATTCAGACTGGCAATTCTTTAACGCGGGTATGGATGGCAGTTCATTCTATAAACTGCCCAAGGTTTTGCAGTGGTTCTCGGGCAACATTGGTTTTCATCACATCCATCATCTTAGCCCGCGCATTCCGAATTACAAACTGGAGGAGTGCCACAATGCGAATCCCGATTTTCAGATCGAGCCGCTGACCTTGCGCGACAGCCTGAAATCTTTGTTCTTCCGCTTGTGGGACGAGAAACAAAAGATGCTCGTTGGCTGGGAGGCCGTGAAGCGCCATCGTCGGCGCGCGATGTAGGTTTGTAAATGCGAAGAGACTGGCGACATGCCAGTCTCTTTTTTGTTTGCGATGTGGGCGACTCAAGTCGCCGCAACTATTACAAAGTCCACCTTCGTGGACTCAATCAGCCGACGAAGTGTCGGCTTTGCAGGTGTAGCGGCGATTTCAATCGCCTAGTTTCCAAAAAACGGCGCAATGAACGCGGCGATGGCTCCCAAAATACCGGCGCCAACACCGATGAGTGTGCCGCATGCGGGTAGCACAAAAACGACGATCACAAAAAGAATGATCCATGGACGCGCCTGCATGCCGAGTTTTGACATTGCCGCGCGAGACGCCATTTCAGCGGGCACGGAAATCTCCGTGCCGCAGTACGCGCATTTTTGGCGCTCGCCCGCGCCTGCGTATTTGTTGGCCCCTCCGCAGTTGGGGCAGTTGAAAGTTTGTGCCATGCGCTCTCCGTAAATTGTTGGATGCGGCCCATTATAGCGGACTCCGCTCCCCGCGCAGACGAGTCGCGCCGCGCCCTCAGCGGGTTAGCCCGTCTAAAAACTTTTGCACAAGCTGACGGAACTCCGCGGGCGAATCCATGTTGGGCAGATGCGCCGCGTCTTTAATTAATTCCTTGCGCGCCGAGGGGATTCGTTCCAGCATATAGTCCGCCGCAGCGAGCGTGAATGGCGTGTCGTGTTCGCCGACAATGATCAGCACGGGAATTTTTAATTCGGCGAGCCGCTCCGCCGCAGGGATTTCGGTATCGGGCAGGCGCTTGCCGAGATTTTTCGTTTCGTGCGTGAGCGCAATGCGGTTCATTTCAAAAACCAATTTGCGCATCGGCTGGTCCACCTGCGCGGACGTGCGCCCTGTGCCGTCGAACCATATTTGCGTTTCGAGTTCTGAAGTTAGGTCAAGGTCGCCCGCATCGAAAGCCTTTTCCACCTGCTCGAATTTTGGCGACGATGGGATATCCAGTTTCAAACCCGTCGGCCCCGAGTCGACCAGAATCAGCGCCGTCACACGCGAGGGATTCGTGAGCGCAAAGTTCATCGCCAACCCGCCGCCCATCGAACAGCCCATGAGAATCAGCGGCTCATGAATTTCAAGATGATTAAGTAGGGCGGTCAGGTCACCCAAGTGACTGAACTCCCCGCCCACAGGTTCGCTCTTGCCGAAGCCGCGCTGGTCATAGCGCACGACGTGGAAGTGTTCTGCGAAATGAGCAAACTCGTTGTTCCACTGACGGCTGTCTGCCACGCCCGCATGAATCATCACGAAAGGCTGGCCTGCGCCCGCGATCTCGTAATAAATTTTTGCGTCGCCGCTGGGGGCGAAGCCGTTGACGATTTTAGTGGAATTCATTTAATGTTCCCTTCGGTAGCTCTAGCCACCTGACAGTTTGGTCCAAAGGTAGGCTGGTGGTCGAGTAGGCGGTGCTCTTCCGCCGTATCGAGACCACCGAACAGAGAGACTACCCGTAAATGTGGTCTCGATACGCCCCTCGGAGTACCTCGC
>VFKQ01000302.1 GCA_009885445.1 Anaerolineaceae bacterium
GCGAGGTACTCCGAGGGGCGTATCGAGACCACATTTACGGGTAGTCTCTCTGTTCGGTGGTCTCGATACGGCGGAAGAGCACCGCCTACTCGACCACCAAAGCGCAATTGGAACAAACTGTCAGGTGGCTTGACAGAAAATGCTGTGGACGCAATAGCGTCCATACCAGTGGTTAATCCGCGGCCACCGCCTCGGCGGACTCCACCACGCCTTCCTCATCCACGCCATATTGCACTTCCAACTGATGGCGGAATTGTTGGGTGTACAAGCGGTAGTAGTGTCCGCGCGCGCGAAGCAGTTCGGCGTGGGTGCCTTGCTCTGCAATCTTGCCAGCTTCGATGACGATGATTCGATTCGCGCGGCGGATTGTGCTCAGGCGATGCGCGATGACGAAGGAGGTGCGACCCTTCATCAGCGCTTCCATGCCACGCTGGATGAGCGCCTCGGTGAGCGTGTCTACGCTGGAGGTGGCCTCGTCCATGATGAACAATTCGGGGCGGGCCAGCACGGCGCGGGCGAGACTGATCAATTGCTTTTGTCCCACCGAGAGCAGGTTGCCGCCTTCGCCCACGTTGTGGTCGTAGCCCTTCTCAAGTGTGACGATGAAGTCGTGCGCTCCGGCGACTTTCGCGGCCTCGGTCACTTCGTCGTCGGTCGCGGCCAGCCGTCCGTAGCGAATGTTCTCGCGGACAGATCCGCTAAAGAGATGCGGCGTCTGCAAGACGATGCCAATCTTCGAGTGGATGGACTGCAACGTGTAATCGGTGTAGTCCATGCCATTGATGCGGATCACGCCGGCGCGCGGCTCGAAAAACCTACACAGGAGATTAACGATCGTTGACTTGCCACCCCCTGTGGGGCCGACGAGTGCGATCATCTCGCCAGGATTCACCGTCAGCGTGAAATCAGTCAACACGGGCTTGCGGTCCTCGTAGAAAAAATCCACGTGATCGAATTCGATTGCGCCCATCAGCGTTTTCGCTTCGACGGCGCCGGGCTTGTCCCGCACGTCGGGCGGGGTGTCCATCAACTTGAAGATTCTCTCCGCCGAGGCGATGGAGTGTTGCATCTCGGCGTAGACGCGCGCGAGATCCTGCACGGGCCAGAGCATGAAAGTGAGATAGGCCACGAAGGCTTGAATGCCGCCGATGGTGATCAGGCCGGCCTGCGATTGAATGCCGCCGTACCAAATGATGAGACCCAGCGCGACCGAGGACAGAATCTGCACGGAGGGCAGGAAGAGCGCGGAGAGCCACGCCGCGCGATACGATGCGCGATACATTGTGTCG
Organism: Anaerolineaceae bacterium; assembly: GCA_009885445.1. Classification (GTDB taxonomy): domain Bacteria; phylum Chloroflexota; class Anaerolineae; order Anaerolineales; family Villigracilaceae; genus Denitrolinea. Next base: position 1,290 of record VFKQ01000302.1, read on the forward strand.
GTGAGGTCTTGAAACTCGACCAGGTTTTGGTCTTCGCGGCTGAGCGCCTTGACCACGCGCACGCCTTGAATGTTTTCGTTGTACGTGCCGGTAATCTTTGAGTTGGCGCGACGTGAAGCGCGGAACTCAACCAGAATCTTTTTGCGAAATTGCACAGCGATGATCACAAGAATGGGGATGATCAGCATGACCATCAATCCGAGTTTCCAGTTAATCAGGGCCATGAAAATCGCCGAGGTGAGGATATTGACGATGGCCCAGGTCGAGTCGAGCACGCCCCACGAAATTAATTCTGAAACACGGCCTGTGTCTGATGTGACGCGCGCCATGAGTCGGCCCACCGCCATTTGCGAGTAGAACGAGAGCGACAGCTCCTGCAGATGATTGAACAGTCCCTTGCGCAGGTCATATTGCACGCGCTCGCCAAGCACGCCGGCGAGGTAGATGCAACTGAATACCATCACGGCTTGGAGCATGATGAATCCGCCATATAACTTGGCGATGCGCATCACCGCGGCGGGGTCTTGCAGGTTGATGCCGAGGTCCACGATGTCCTTGTTCAGGAACGTGAAATACGCGTCCAGCGCAGAGACGGCCAGGATGGTAACGACGAAGCCGATCACCCATTTCCAATACGGCGTCACCAGTGACAAGATGCGCTTGAACACAGGGCCGGTGAGTTGGGATGTGTATTCTTCTTCTTCGAGTTCGATAGTTGTGTCAGCCATAATTTATCTCCCGTAGGGGCACGGCGCCGCCGTGCCCCTACGAATTAATTTACGCTCGCAATTTCTATTTCCAGTTCTTCATCAATCCTCGTCTGGATATCGTAGATGCGGCGATACATGCCTTCCTGCGTAAGCAGTTCTTCATGCGTGCCCATCTGGATGACCGCGCCTTTATCGAGAACGAGAATCAAGTCGGCGATCATCACGGATTGGATGCGATGCGCGATGATGAAGGTGGTGCGGTTTTGCATGAGCAAGTTCAGCGCTTCGCGTATCTCGGCCTCTGTTTCGGGGTCCACGGAGGACGTCGAGTCGTCGAGGATCAAGATGCGCGGATTCTTGAGCAGGGTGCGCGCAATCGTGGCGCGTTGTTTCTGTCCGCCAGAGAGGGTTACACCTTTTTCACCGACCAGCGTTTTGTAGCCATCGGGGAAGGTCATAATCACATCGTGAATCGCGGCGGCTTTGGCGGCGCGCTCGATTTCTTCTTGCGTCACCTCGCGGCCCACACCGTAAGTGATGTTGTCGCGAATCGTACGACTGAACAGAAAAGGCTCCTGCTCCACGATGCCGATCTGCTTGCGCAGATATTCGCGCGGATAATCGCTCAGCTCCTCGCCGTCGAGCAGAATACTGCCGCCGGTGTATTCGTGAAAGCGGGGCAGGAGATTCATCAGCGTCGTTTTTCCGGAACCCGTGGAACCGAGCAATGCAACAGCCTGACCGGGTTTAACGTGGAAGGAAATATCCTTGAGCACATCAGACTTGCCATCCGAGTACATGAACGAGACGTTCTTGAAGACTAGATCACCTCGGGCCGGACCTTGGGGCTGGATGCGGCCTTCGAGGAGCGTTTCACGATCCTGTTTGACAATCTCCATCAAGCGGCCATAAGAGACGAGTCCAGTGGAGGCTTGTACGATGATGCGGCCCAGGTTACGAATCGGCCAGATGAGCTGGACGATGAGTCCCGAGTACGCGAGATATGTACCAATTGTAATCTCGCCGTTAATCGCCAGAGTCGCGCCATAGACAAATCCCGCCAGCATCTGAAACCCGAGCACAATATCAGAGAGCGGCCAGAAGAGCGAGTGCATTTGCAGGAGTCGCTTGCCGCGGCGGAATTTTTCGATGTTGTTGCCGTCAAATTTTTCGCGCTCGTATTCCTGCCGCGCAAAGGCTTTCACGACGCGCACGCCGGTCAGATTCTCTTGCAGGGTCGTGGACAGAATCGCTTCCTGTTCCTGATATTTCTCGTAGCGCTTGGTGACCAACTTGAAGAACCACAACGATACGCCCAAAATTATGGGAATGGCGATAACAGAGCGTAGCGCGAGCGGTTGATTCAAATTCATCAGTGCTGTGAAGTTGATGACAAAGATCAGCGCGATGCGTCCTACGCCGATGGCCTGCTCGCTGAAAAAGCGACGCATCGAATCCACGTCTGACGTGACGCGCTCAATGATGTCGCCTGTGGGTGTTTTGCTGTGATAGGCGAAACTTAGCCGCTGGATGTGGTCAAAGAGATAGTCACGTGTACGGCGCGTGATACCTTCGGCGGTGTAGGCGGCGAGTCGGCCAGAGAGATACGAGAACAGTCCCTCGAAGCAGGCCAGACCAACGAAGCCAAGCGCGATGACCGCCAGAGTCTGATTCAGCGTGCCAAATGCATAGGTGCGCGAACCCAGCACGGTATCGGCAAAGTAGCGCAGAAGTAGAAATGTCAACATGCGCGAGAGGGCGGAGACCGCCAGGGCGACAGTCGCGAGAGTGTAGGCGAGTCGATAGTCTGTGAGCATACGCCAGAGACCGACCAACTTATTTTCGCTGAGCGCTTGATGCAAGTCGTAGGATTTGTAGGGCATGGATGAAGTTGTCATTTCTTTATGCTCCCCCCTCTCCAGATTAGTGGAGAGGGGCAGGGGTGATGGACAAATAAAAAAGGCCACAGTGCGAGCGCACCGTGGCCTTAAGAGGACAGGGAAAATGACCTAACGGTCAGAGAGCGCGCTCCGCGATAGACAGAAAAAAGCCATAGGCTTGGTGGTGTAGTTCTTGCCGCAGATAACCATTGTAGAGCGCACTCCTTTCGTTGGGATTTACTTACTATGAGCGGAGTTTATCATGGGAGGGGGAGGGGAGTCAAGAAATTGGTGTTGGTCTGTGTAGCGAGCGTAGGGAACGGCATGCTTCGACAAGCTCAGCACACCGGCTGCCGTTCCCTACGTCCGTACCTTACACATGGTGCGCCAGATTATTGATCCACTTACGCGAACGATAGCGCCTGATGCCCAATATCCATTTGGTCGCCTCCTCGCCCATCGCGCAGACCAAGACCCACTGCACGGGCAAATGAAAATAGAGCGCGCCCAGCGCAGTCAGTGGCACGCCTACCATCCAGATAATGAAGCCGTCGAGGAATAGTGAATATCTTGTGTCACCACCGGCGCGCAGGATGCCGACGACGATGGCCATGTTATTAATGCGCACCCACATGAACACAGTGGTCACATTTAGCAGGAGCGAAATATTGTGCAACACATCTGGCGGCAAATCATAAAATGAAAGAATGAAACCCTTAAGAGCCTGCACCAATAGCCCGATTAATATTCCGCCCAGCGCACCAAGCCGCAGTGTGTAACCGCCGTAACGATAGGCTTCGTCCTCTTTGCCTTCGCCGATGCGATTGCCCACCAGCACGGCAGTGGCGTTGGTGAGACCGATGAACGCCACAAAGGCCACCTGCTCGATGGTGCTGGTGATGTTAATCGCGGCCAACGCGCTTTGCCCCATGTGACCGTAGATGGCGTAATAGGTGGTGATACCCAATGACCAAAGCAGTTCATTCCAAATCACGGGCATCATCGGGCGCAGGATGCGGGCGATGAAGGCCCGGTCTAAATCGAAAAGTTCACGCAACGTCCCTGCGGCGGGCGATTTGCGTCCATACGCCACGGCCAGTAAAACCAGGCATTCCAATGCGCGCGCAATCACGGTGGCCAGCGCCGCGCCCTCGATGCCCATTTTTGGCAGGCCGAACTTGCCGAAAATCAACGCGTATGAAAGGACTGTGCTCAGAATCAACGCCGCCGCGCCGATCAGTGTGGGCGTCTTCACGTCGCCGGTGGAGCGCATCACATAGGCGAAGCTAAACGAGATGGCGTAAAACGGAAAATACCACGAATAGATGCGCACATAGTCGCGGCCCAACGCAAGCACATCGGCTTCGTTTGAATACAGGCGCAACACCTGCTCGGGAAAAATTTGCGATAATAAAAAGAAAAACAAACTGACCGAAAGCGCCAGCCCCAAACAAATGCCCAGCACGCGGCGCAGGTTGGGCACATCGTTGTTGCCCCAAAATTGCGCGCTAAACATGGCCGCGCCGCTGACCACACCGAAATGTACCAGGTTGAGCAAAAATGAAATCTGACCCGCCAACGCCACGGCGGCCACCGAAGTCTCGCCGAGTTGCGAAACGAAAATTACACTGACCATATTCAACAGCGCATACATTCCCTGTTGCACAGCAATCGGCCAGGCCAGACGAAAAATATTTCTAAAATATTCGCGGTCGCCAAAGAGCAGGGTGAGCGTATTTGCCGGGGTGGGGGAGGCGGTGTTAGAATTTTGCATCAATCAAGGAGACCTTCCATGAAACAATTCTTACGCATGATTTTTATTTTGACATTGCTGACCGCTTGCGCGCCGACTGCGACATCGGCCCCCGCAGAGGCGACTGCCTCCTCGTTGCTCGAACCCGCCCCCACGCGCGGATCGGATTCCGCGCCCGAAGCGGCCAGCCCGACCGAGGCCGAGTCGAACGTGGACATCCTCGCGAATCTGCCGGCTCCCGTCTGCGACTCTGGTCCCACGCCCGAGCAGGGCGAAGGTCCGTATTATCTGGCCGGCACTCCCGAGCGGACGTCCCTGATCGAAGCGGACACTCAAGGCGAAAAATTGATCGTCGTTGGCTACGTGGTCAATCAGGATTGTTTTCCGATTCCACATGCGTGGCTGGATTTTTGGCAGGCCGATGCGAACGGCGAGTATGACCTGACGGGCTTCACGATGCGCGGCTTTCAATTCAGCGATAACAAGGGACGATTTTATCTTGAAACCGTGCTGCCCGGCCTGTACGAGAGCCGCCCGATTCGACACATTCACGTGAAGGTGCAAGCGCCGAACGGACCTGTGCTCATCACGCAATTGTATTTCCCTGAGCAACCGATTGCAGGGCTGACTGTTATACTCGAACAACGAGAAGGTTTCTGGCTGGGAATATTTACGTTCGTGTTAAATGTGTAAGACAAGACTCTCGACAAATTACTGAGGAGAATTCCATGGCTAAAAAATTGTTATTAATCGTAAGCACGTTGTTACTGCTCACACTCAGCGCTTGCGGCGGAGCGGGTAAACCGCAAATCGTCAGTGGCGCCGGCGACATCACCAGCGCAGTGGAACAATATCGCGCGCTACTCGGCGAGAACAACGGCGGCGAGCCTGGGACGAAAGGCCCGAGTGGTTATCGCGAGATTAACTGGGACAGCCTGCCCGACGAATTGGCCGCGCCGAATTTGTATGTGTCCGATTTTTTCAACGCGCCCGATGCGCCACGTGCGCGCGGTATCGTGCTGACAACGCCGGGCGAGGGACTGATGGTCAGCGCGGACAGCGATAACCCGAGCGGCACGCTTCCGCGTTTCGGCAACATCAATCCGCAATATGTTGATATCTTCAAAACCTTCAGCGCCGAAAGATTGTTTTCGCCCATCGGCAGTAACATCGTGGTGCTGACCTTCTTTGTGCCCGGTACAAACATCCCCGCCACGATTCGTGGATTCGGCGCAGTCTACACGGACGTAGACAGGGCGCACACCGCCTTCGAATATTTCGACGTGGACGGCAATTCGCTGGGCAAGTTTGAAACACCGCTCTCAAATAACGGCCTGTCATTCCTCGGCGTTGTTTTTGATAAAGCAATCGTCTTCCGCGTGCAAGTGACCTACGGCACCGGCGCGCTCGGCCCCGATGATGGGGTGGGGGATGCGGATGCGGCAGTGATGGATAATTTCATTTACGGTGAGCCACAAGCAGTAAGCCAGTAATAAAAAATAGTGCCGGCACTTGAAGCGCTGGCACTATTTTGATAGGGCAGGGGAGAGGGTGAAACACCGGTAGGGGCGCGGCGGTGCCGTGCTCCTACCGGTGTTAGATGTTCATTTCTTCTTATTAAAAATATCGTCGTAGGCGCGATCGACTTCGCCGCCGAAGTGGGCGTAGCGATTGGTGGTGGAGATGCTTTCGTGGCGGGCGAGTTCCTGAGAGAGTTTCAAGTCGCCTTTGGCGAGGTAGGTCATGGTGACAAAGTAGTGACGGAAATCGTGGATGCGCACCGAGCGACGATCTACGCCGGCCTCGGTCATGCGGTCTTTGATGGCTTTCCACATGCCGCCCGCGCTGATGGGCTTGACGATTTTGCTGGCGGTGATGTCGTGCCGCGCAAACAAAGGCTGGGACGCGAGCGGTTTGCGCGAATTTGGCTCGACGCCGGCTCTTGCGTGTATGTATAACTTTAGGGCTTCGATGGCGCGTGTGGAAAAACGAATGACTGCTTGCTTATCGCCTTTGCCGATGATGATTGCGCGGCCTTCCTGCCAATCGAGGTCGCCGCGCTTGAGGGAGCAGGCCTCTGAAATGCGCAACCCGCTATCAGCGAGGGTTAGAACGAAGGCGCGATCTCGAAGGGCGAAAAGGCGCAGGGACGGCGAATCGGCTGAGGCGGCGAAGCCATCCAACGAGTCGCAGTAGGCAATGACTTGCTCGATGGCTTCGCGGTTGAAATTGACGATGCGTTTGCCCTGGCGGCGCGTGTAGTGGTCGCTGGCTTCTTTGAGTTCGGCCCAATTGCCAGCCCCGCTAAAGGAATAGAACTTGAGCACGGCGGTGCGATAAACGCGTTGCGTGGAGGGGGCCTTGTGTTTGAGCGAAGTGAGGAACTCAACAAAGGTTTCGGTGGTGAGTTCGGCGTCTTCACCCACGGCCTTGACGAATTGCGCCAGCCCGTTGCGATATGCAGACAGGGTGCGTGGAGAGCGGTCAAAGGTGCTTAGGAAGCGTTCGATTTCAGTTTTCATGTCATTCCATCTACTGGAAATTATATCGAATGATGGGGATGTTTGTCAATGGCGGGTTTTGGGTTGGTGTGAAGCGCCTCCCCACTTGCAACAAAGATGAAGGATGAAAGATAAAGGATGAAGAAATCTCAGGCCTGGGGAAACGGATTGGAATGGAATTCATCTTTCATCTTTCCCAGTTTATCTTTTTTGAACTCCCCCTGCCCCCCACACAGAGTCCCCCGCGTTTGGTTGTTGATGCAAGGCTGAAACAAGAATGCGCTTCGCGATTGTCAGCAATACAGTTCAATGCTAAAATGTGGGCACAATTGTATTCACAAAAATCAAGGAGTCGAAATGGTAACTGTTGGCGTGCGTGAACTTAAAGAACAAACTAGTGAACTCATTCGCAGGGTACGCGAGCGCGGTGACGAAATTCGGGTTACACATCACGGCAAGGTGGTGGCGCGGATCATCCCCGCTGTTCCCACGGACGAAGATGCCGCGCAGGCCTGGGATGATCTTGACCGTCTCGCCGCAGAGGTTGGTAAACGCTGGCCGAAGAAAATCTCCGCGGCACAGGCTGTCAGCGAGGCGCGTCGATGAGTTTTGTGGTTGTAGACGCCAGCTTGTGGGTGGCGCGCCTTGTGCCGCAGGATGTCTTTCATGATTCAGTGCGCGCGTGGATGGACGCCCGCCGCGCTGAAGACATGGAACTGCTGGCCCCCTCCCTTTTATTGGCAGAAGTGGCCGGCGCGATCTCGCGCCGCACAGGCGATGTGCAACTTGCCCAACGCGCCGCGAATCAATTGGAGGCTCTGCCGAGATTACGCCTCGTTGAAATGGACCGCGCACTTTTGCGGGAAGCCGCGCAGTTGGCCGCCGAGCTGGGTTTGCGCGGCGCCGATTCGGTCTACGTTGCAGTCGCCAGCCATTTGAGTATCCCTTTGATCACGCTCGATGCGGACCAACGCGTGCGCGCACAAAAACGCGTTGAGATCATAAACATTCCCTGACCGCGCCGCAATTCAAACCCCTGCCCCACTGTGGGCTTCTCCAGTTTTTGTTTGTTGCAGTAGTTGCAACACCCCTCGCGTAAAGTGGTTTTGATCCTGACATAGTCAGGAAATCCACATGCGTGAGGTGAGACATGGCGCGGCCACAAAACAAACAGCGGCTGGAAGAAATCTATCGTAAAATAGAACAGCATCCAGGAAAAAGGGCCGGGCTGATTGCCCGCCTCTTGGGGCTCAATCGCAGTGCAGTGACCCGCTCATTGCCCTGCCTCGAAGAGAACGGGCTATATCTTTTCAAGGACGAAAAGGGAGGCTTATGGCCGTTTCGAAAAAACAAACAATGAAAATGATCACAACGGAAAATCAAAAATGTTGCAGAATTCGCTGAGGTATTGTGCTATGCTGTTGCAAAGGACTGATTGGAAACCGATTTGGAGTTGCAGAGAGCCACATGAGCGGAATGACAAAAGCGGAGCGATTGGAAGACATGAAGCGGCTGTACATCCAGCGCGCTTATTCAGATATTGAACTGGCGGAGCGGCTGGGCGTGGACCGTACTTTGATCTACCGTGACCGCATTGAATTAACGGGTCAGTATCCCATTGAAAAAGATGAGCAGGGGCGTTATCACATCCCGCGCACCAAACTGATTTCAGAGATCAAGATCAACTTGCACGAGGCGCTCACCCTCTATCTTGCGGCACGGAAAACGTCCCGCCAGACACGCTTTCATCATCCCCATGCCGCCAATGCCGTGGAGAAACTCGCCGCTACGTTACGCCAGCCGATGACCGAGAAACTGCTCAAAGCGGTGGATGCGGTTTTAAAACAGGACAAAGACCCCGAGCGCATAAAGATCATTGAGGTGATTACACAGGCATGGGTGGAGCAGAGAAAGGTGCGCGTCCGCTACCAACCTTTCGGCATGGATGAATTCAGGAACCACGTTATCCATCCCTATTTGATCGAGCCTTCGATTTGGAGTGACAGCGTATATGTGATCGCACACAGCGAAGTGACCGAAAAGATCGTCCCATTCAAAATTGACCGCATCGAATCGGCGTTCCTTTCAGGTGAGACCTTTGAAATCCC
>VFKQ01000375.1 GCA_009885445.1 Anaerolineaceae bacterium
CGCCTACAACCCACTCTTCCTCTACGGCGGCGTGGGACTGGGCAAGACGCATTTATTGCACGCCATTGGAAATTCATGCCACGCGCGCGGACTGAACGTGCTTTACGTTTCCTCCGAAGAGTTTACCAACGACATGATCTCGGCTATCCGCACGCACACCACGCAGGCCTTCCGCGAAAAATATCGCTCGGCAGATGTTTTGCTGGTGGACGATATTCAATTTATTGCCGGCAAAGAAAGCACACAAGAAGAATTCTTTCATACGTTTAATACCTTGCACGGGCAGGACAAGCAGATCATTGTTTCGTCTGACCGCCCGCCCAAGAGTTTGGTGACGCTCGAAGAGCGACTGCGCTCGCGCTTTGAATGGGGTCTGAGCGCCGACATTCAGCCGCCAGACGTGGAGACGCGTCTCGCCATTTTGCGCTCGAAGGCCGAGCGCACGGGCCGCTTTGTGGCTGACGATGTGCTCCAAATGATCGCGCGCAGTGTGCATTCAAACATCCGCGAACTCGAAGGCGCGCTCAACCGTGTGATTGCCTTCGGCGATTTGAGCGGCTCCCCGCTGACTGCGGACCTGGTCCAAATTGCGCTCGCAGACCTGCTCCCCCAGCGCGGCGACTTGGAACCGCGCAAAGTAATTGACGCGGTGGCGCAGATATTCAAAATTTCTGTCGAAAAAATTCTCAGCGCAGATCGTTCGCGCAACGTGGCCGAGCCGCGACATTTAGCCATGTATATTTTGCGCGAAGACGCCAAAATCTCATTGCCGCAAATTGGCGAAGCCTTTGGTGGGCGCGACCACACCACAGTGATGCACGCCATCAAGAAAATGTCCGAATTGCTCAAGCACGATGACCGCTTACAAACAATACACCGTCAGGTGCGCAATCTTTTGTATGGACAGCAAGCGGCGATGGCTTAATCTTTTTCTGGAATGCAGGCTAAAGCCTGCACTCCGAATTTTTGGCCGACACGCGATTGCGTGCCGGCCATTTTTATAGGTAGAAGAGAGCATGAACATTGAGGATGCTTACGACGAGTGGTCTGAGATTTACGACACCAACCAAAACCTCACCCGCGATTTGGATGCGGCCATTCTACGGGCAACGTTTGCCGGCCGGCACTTCGAGTCGATTCTTGAGATTGGTTGCGGCACAGGCAAGAATACGGAATTTCTGGCGCAAATTGGAACGCGCGTGGACGCGTTGGATTTTTCGGAGGGGATGATTCTGAAGGCCAAAGAGAAAGTGCAGGCCGCAAATGTCCGCTTTCAGATGGCGGACTTGACCAAGCGCTGGCCGTGCGAAGACTCGACCTACGATTTAATCGTCTGCTGTCTGGTGCTGGAGCACATCGCAGACTTGGCACACATCTTCGCCGAATCCGCGCGGACTCTCAGGGAAGGCGGGGGATTTTTCGTCAGCGAATTGCATCCGTTCAAACAATACGCAGGGACGAAAGCCAGATTCGAGCGCGGCGCAAAGATTGTTGAAGTGGATGCCTTCGTGCATCACATCTCAGATTTCACGAATGCGGCAACAAACAACGAACTAAAATTAATCGCACTAAAAGAACATTGGCATACGCAAGACGATGGCAAACCGCCGCGCATTGTGTCATTTGTGTTTCAAAAACGCTAAGGCCGTACGGCCTCCCTTGATGATTCCCCGCAGGTTCGTTATACTGACCGCATGAACCCCACAAAAATTGGACGTTACGAAATCAAATCTGAACTTGGCCGCGGCGGCATGGCCACCGTCTATCGCGCGTACGACCCCAGCTTCGAGCGCGACGTGGCCGTCAAGGTGTTGCCGCGCGAGTTTTTACACGACCCACAATTCGCCGAGCGTTTCAAACGCGAGATCAAAACCATCGCCGCGCTTGAGCATCCCGCCATTGTGCCCGTCCACGACGTGGGCGAAGAAGACGGCGTGCCCTACTTCGTCATGCGCCACATGTCTGGCGGCTCACTCAAAGACCAGATTGAGCGCGGCAAATTCTCAGTCAGCGATTCGGCGCGCATCATCGAGCGCCTCGCTTCGGCCCTCGCTTACGCCCATCGCAAAGGCGTCGTGCATCGCGACCTCAAACCCGACAACATTTTATTCGACGAAAGCGGCGACTCGTTCATCTCTGACTTCGGCGTGGCCAGTTTCGCCTCCGGCCCGGCCACGGGCGGTCTCACCGGCAACGCCGCCATCGGCACGCCCGCCTACATGAGTCCCGAACAGGCGCAGGGCGACAAGGTGGACAACCGCAGTGACATTTATGCGCTGGGCGTGATCATCTTCCAAATGCTCAGCGGCGACCAACCCTACCACGCCGAAACGCCCATGGCCACCGCGCTCAAACACATCACCGAACCCGTGCCGAATATTCTCGAAAGCATGCCCGACCTGCCCGAGGCGGCCAGCACCATCATCCAAACCGCGATGGCCAAAAAGAAAGAGGACCGCTACCCCTCCGCGCTCGAATTGGCCCGCGCCCTGCGCGAAGTTGCCACTGGACTCGAAGGCGGACAAACGCCCTCCCAAGTGCTCGCCTCGCAGTCCGCGCCCAAAGCGGGTTCGCCCAAATCAGCCGCCTCCTCGCGGACAATGCTCTTCGCCGGCGGCGGCGCGGTAGTTTTGATTGTGGTGGCGCTGTTCCTCTTGAAGGGGCTGACCGCCTCCACAACGGCGACCCCGCCCGCGCTGGCCGGAACGTCCGTCAGCGCAGAATCGGCTGTCGCTGAGACATCCGAATTCTTCACTGAAAATTTCGATGGCAGTCTCACTTCGTGGCCGTCGTTCGTGACCATCGGGCAAGCCACTCCCTTCACGCTGACGAATCAAAACAGCAATTTAATTTTCACGTTGAACGGACCCGAGATGCTGGCCTACTCGATCTACTCGCCGCACACTTACAACAACGTGCGCGTGGATGTGAAGCTGAGCAATCACGGCAACCCAAACAGCAACGTGATGTTGGTCTGCCGCTACGATGAAGCGAATGGCTGGTATGAATTTAACGTGGCCAACAATGGCCTATACACCATCCGCTTCGGCAAATGGAACAATAGCAAAACCGGCGCAGATTACGCCAATGTGGCCGACGGCGCCACGACAAAAATTTTGGGCGGCTCGGGCACCAATGAATATAGCGCGGTGTGCAAAGATGATATGCTCAGCCTGTTCATCAATGGCTTCGAGATTCGCACCGTGAAAGATACCAGATTCTTTTTAACGCAAGGCAACATCGGCGTGGGTGTGCAGTCGTTCAATCAAACGCCGGTGGAAGTGTGGTTCGACTCGCTGACAGTGAGCGCGCCGTAA
>VFKQ01000397.1 GCA_009885445.1 Anaerolineaceae bacterium
CAGGTCATCAGCGGCATGGACGCCGTCAACGCCATCACACGGCGTGACCCGCAGACCAACCCGGATTTCACAGGCGACGCTATCGAGAGCGTTACGATTTCGGAGCGGTAGATAAGTTCGGGCAAAAAAGTGACAGTCACCTTAAAGGTGACTGTCACTTTTTTAGTACTTCGTGATTTGCCTGTTCGATTTCTTCGTACAGTTTTTTCACATCCGCCTTCATCTCGGCAGAGACTCCCGCTGTGAACGGAATCAGCTTAACCAACTCGCGCGCCTGCCGGAAATAGTCCTTGACTTGCGCAACGTACGAAAAGTCACTCTTGCCCAGCCCGTCTTGCGGGACGGGGTAGTCGCGGGCTTGCTGAATTAATTTTCGGGCGCGGAGAATCCGCTCGGCGGCGGGGATGAGTTTGGCCATGATGGTTAATTCGATCTGTGTATTGGTCGCAAAACAAGTAGGGACACGGCGGCGCCGTGTCCCTACTTTGCAAATTCAAATTTTCCACCGATAAAATTAAATCCCCGCATTGCTCAAGGTGTTCACCATCTGCGAGAGCGCGGCAGTTAACGTGGGATGCTTCTCTTCAAGATCCTGAATCGTGTCTTCCAGACCCTTAATCACGGAGAAGAGCGAAATTGGCTCTTCGCCGCCCGTGCGCTCCAACAGGTTATGGATTTCCTCGTCCACGCGGCGCAGGAGCGCCTGGCCTTTTTCGTCCACGGTTTCGGTGTTGGCAAGTTCCTTGCGCAGTTGTTCGAGAAGTTCGCGAATTTTAGTGTCGTCCATGTTGAAATATTTCCTTTAAAGAGTTGGGGTATAAAAAAATCACCAAATCACATCCACATCGTATTTTGAAAAAATAGAATCTGCGCTGACGATCTTCAAGCCATCAATTTTTGCCTGAGCAATTAGCAAACGGTCAAATGGATCTTTATGGTGGGTTGGCAATTCATCCAATGCCAGAACGTGATGTAACTGAACAGGCAGAATCGACACTTTATTAACTTGTTGCTGACCCTCAATCATTTCTGCAAGCGAAATTGAAAGGGATAATTTCCCCAACTGCTTCTTGATTTGAATTTCCCACGCGGATACGACGCTGAAGAAAATGCTGTTCTCGGCATCGGATAACATATCCGAGACTATCGGCGCGAGTTTTTCAGGCTCGGAGTCCCACCAAAGAAAAGCGTGCGTATCGAGCAAAATCTTCATTATTTATTGGCTGTCCAAAATTCATCACTCAGCGGTTCATCAAAATCGGGCGAGATCGTTGCCGCACCAGCATGCAGGCCCGCAATGCGTTTCCCCACTGGAATCAGTCGGGCGACCAGTTCGCCTCCCTGCTTGAAAATTACCTCTTTGCCAGCCGCGACCTGGGTTAGCAATTCTTTCAATTTTTGGTCGGTCTTTTGCACATCAACGGTAATCGTGGTCATCGGATACTCCTTGCATCTTGTAACCAGATTTTATCACCTTCAGGTTCAATCTATTCAAGTATCTCCAACAGATCGACAAGGTGTTTAATCTCATAAGTAATCGGCAAATCATCTGGTCGCTCTGCGGACTTGGGATTAAACCAGCAGGTATCCAGCCCATAGTCCGCGCCGCCGCGAATGTCGGTGTGGAGCATGTCGCCGACCATTAGTACATGCTCCTTGGGCGGACCCGCTGTCCGCGCGGAGGCGATGCGGAAGAAGTCCGCCTGCGGTTTGGCGGCACCAATCTCCTCGGAGATGATCAACGCGGATACAAATTGGTGAATAGTCGAATTCGCCAAACGCGCCGTCTGCACTTTGGTCAGCCCGTTGGTGACGATGGCGATGCGGCTGGTTTTGTGCAGAGTGTTGAGAATCTCGTGTGCGCCGTCGAGCAGTTGCGCGCCGAGGCCGAGTTGCTCCACGAAGGTTGCGCCGAATTGACTCGCGGGCGTGGACAGGTTTAATTCTTCGAGCAACAGCTCAAAGCGCCGCGCCTGCAACGTGGACTGGGTCATCTCGCCGCGTTCCACCTGCGCCCACAGCGCGTGGTTGATGCGCTGATAGGTTTGCATGTACGCAGGTTCGTAAGGCAGGCCAACGGCGGCGAAGGTGTTGGGCAAGGCCTGCGCCTCGGCGCGCGCGAAGTCAAACAGCGTGCCGTCCGCGTCGAACCACAGCCAGGGGTAATGTTTTTTCATTGAAAAATCTTCTCACAGTGGATAGTGGTTAAAAAATCGCGCTATTCGCATTTCAAGGTTGAAAGACGCAAACTGCTAAACCCGTCTCACCGCCAGCATGGTGAGGTCATCAGACGGCGGTGCGCCGGCGACGAAATTGTCGAGGGCGGATTCGACGGCGGTCAAAATTTCGTCGGCAGAGGTGGATTCGTGCCAGCCGAGGGCGCGCAAGATGCGCTCTTCGCCGAACATGTCCCCCTCCGGGTTGAAGCCTTCGGTGAGGCCGTCGGTGTAAAACAAAACTGATTCGCCTTCAGTAAGTTTGATGGTGCGTTCTTCAAATATGGATTTCTCCATCACGCCCAGCGCCATGCCGGTGCGAGTCATTTTTTCGATGGAGTCGCGGCGCACCCACATGGGCGGATTGTGTCCGGCGTTGGCGTAGGTCATTTCGCCGCTGTCGAGGTTGAGCACTGCGTAGGCGGCAGTGACGAACATGCCCTGATGTGTGTCGGGGTAAAGAAGCGCGTTGACACGGCGCAAGGCTTCGGCGGGCGAGGCGGTTTCTTGAATGGCGGCGTGGACGAGGGTGTGCGTGAGGGCCATGAACAAAGCGGCGGGCATGCCTTTGTCAGAGACGTCCGCGATGAAGAGGCCGAGGCGGTTATCGGGCAGTTCGATGACGTCGTAGAAATCGCCGCCGACTTGACGCGCTGTGCGCCAGCGCGCGGCTAACTGCCAGTGTGGGTGTTCGGGCAATCGCTCGGGCAGGAAAGTTTTTTGAATCTGCCGTGCGAGTTGCACTTCGGTTTCAAGGCGTTCGCGCACGACCATTTCTTTTTGCAGGCGTTCGTTTTGAATGGCGAGCGCGGCCTGTTGGGCGATGCCGCTGATGATCTCGATGCGCCGCGCGCGGAAGCGCAATCCGTTTGGGCCGGGGGCTTCAGAGACGACCAGCGCGCCATACATTTCACTTTTGATGGAGAGTGGCACGATCATCAACAGCGGGGATTCGCTGACGAAGGCTGAGTCCGCTTCGAGGGCGGTGGGAGGCGGAAGGGTGAACCAGGTTTCGGGGGGCGTACCCTCTGTCAGCGGGTGGAGAATCATCCGATTTAAATCGCAGGCTGAGTCTATTAAAAGAAATTCGCCCGGGGCGATATCTTGTTGAAAAAGTTTTTCGTCTGCGCTGGAGAAGCCGAATTCCTGCGAGGGGTGATAGCGGTCGTTTTGAAAGTCGTAGAGGTAGAGGGCGGCGCGGTCTACGCCGACGAGGATGGGCATGACGCGCACGATGGTGCCGAGAATTTCGTCGAGGTCGTTGAGGCTGACGACGGCCTGCGCCACTTGCAAAAGCGCGGCGGAGGCGTAGGCCTGCTCTTGTGCCTGGTCGTAGAGGCGCGTGTTTTCGATGGCGACGGCGGCGTAGTTCGCAAAAGTGGAAAGCATGTTTTGCGCCTCATGGCCGTAACGCCCGGGCGTGTGATGGGCGAGGGCGATGATGCCGAGGGGCTGATTGCCGATGCGCAAGGGCGCGGCGATGGATGAATATTCGGGGCCGAAGCCGGCGGCGTGACCAGCGGGCCACAACGGGTCAGACTGTTTACGAATGACGGGCGCGGGGGAAAGCAGGGCGGTCATCATGGCCAGCGAGGCTTCGGGGTGTTCGAGGCGCGCGGCTTCGAGGCTGTCTATGTCACAGTTCGAGCAGGCGGCCACGTAGAGGTCGCCTTCGTCGAGGAGCCAGATGGCCGAAACGTCCACGGGCAGGTTGCGGCCCAGTTCGGTGAGGATGGCGTCGAGGGAGGCGTCCATGCCGACGTTGTCTGAAAGCAAGCCTGCCACTTCGCGCAGACTGTCCCCCACGCGGCGACGCCATTGCTCGGTGCGGAAGAGGGCGGCGTTGTGGATGGCGCTGGCGACCGTGTCGGCCACGGCTTCAAAAATTAACTGGTCGTCTTCGTTGAAAACGTTGGCGCGATCACTTTGAATATCAAGTATGCCGACCACGCTGTCATCGTAAATCAACGGCACACATAATTCGGAGCGGATATTTTCGGGCGGCAGTGGCGAGGGACGATAGCGCGCTTCTTGAGTCACATCGTTGGAGAGAATGGTCTCGCCGTTGCGCGCCACCCAGGGGATGATGCCCTGCTCTTGATCGAGTCCAAATGCAAAACCTTCAAGGTCGCGACTGCGTTTGCCACTGCCGGCCACATATTGAATGGTGCGGCGATTGGGATGCACGGTGAACATATGCACAAAAGGATATTTGAAGCGGCGTTGAATTAAGCGCGCGGCATTGCGCATCAACTCGTCGAGATCGAGCGAAGAGGTAACGCCCTTGCCCACTTCGGCGATCAAGTCCAGCTGGTCGGCGCGGCGGCGTAAATTTCCATACAGGCGCGCGCCTTCGAGTGCGCGCGCAATCGTGTCGGCCAGCGCTTCGAGCACGAGCAAATCATTCGGATGAAAAGCGTTGGGCTGATCGCTTTGCACGTCCAACACGCCGAGCACACGGTTTTCAATTTTGAGCGGCAGAGCCACTTCAGATTTTGTTTCAGGCAGGCTGGTTATAAAACGATAGCGCGGGTCTTGTGAGACTTCCGCGCTTAATTGACGTTCGCCACTTTGGGCGGCCTGCCCGATCAATCCCTGCCCGAGGGCGGCATCGAGCACCACAGACTTTTTACGACGCCCGGGCCGCGGCGCAGATGCGCTGGCGCGAAAGCGAAGCGAGTCTGCGCCGGAACGCAAAGAGAACATGGCCACATAATAATAATTAAAAGTCTTTTGAATTAATTCAGTAACGCGGCGGGCGAGTTCGTCAATCTCGAGCACGTTGGCAATTTGCGCGCTGACTTGACGGACCAGGTTTAATTGCTCGAGTCGAAAGCGCTCCACTGCGGCGCGATGCGCGGCCAGCAAGCCCGCCGCGCTGGTGGAGGCCAGCGCTTCGAGCATGTCTATTTCATCAGCGCGAAAAGCGTCCGCGCGCGTCACCTGCAATGCGCCCAACAGAACGCCCTGCTCTTGAATCGGAAACGCCGCCCAGATTTTTGTGGCGGATTTTTCTTCGGACCTGACGATTTTTCCAGACTTCCAGGCGCGATTCAAACCACCTGAGGGCGGCTCGGGCGAAAAGACATTTGTCTCGCCCGAGCTGGGCAAACGAAACAAACCCTCGTTGAGCCACAGGGCGGGTTTGCCGTCTATCAGGCGGCTGATCGTTTTCAGAATGTGGTCTTTTTGGGCAGTAAGTGAAGAAGCGCTGACAAGTTGCTCTCCCAGGCTGGCCAGATTGCGCCACTCTGAAACATGGGTAGAGCCGAGCGCGGGACTCACGCGCCCCCCGACTTGCGTTTAATCATGGTGAGCACATTCCCCTCTTTAGGCTTTGATTCAAAATGGACTTCGTCCATGAGCTTGTGCATCAAGAAAACGCCCAAGCCGCCAATCTCACGCTCGTCGAGATTCTTGCCCAAATTGGGCTGGCGCACTTTTTCGATGTTGAAGGGTTTTCCGTGGTCGCGAATGAGGATGGTCACCTGTCCGGGCAGCGCCGCACAGGAGACATCAAAGGTGCCATTAACGATTCCCTCATAGGCATGTTCGATTACGTTTGAGCAGGCTTCGTCGGCGGCCAATTGAACAGCATAAATCTCCTTGCTGTTCAGACCGGCCTGCTGCGCAAACCCGCCGACGAAATCGCGGATCGCATCCAGGTTGGTGAAGTCTGCTGTATAGGTGTTTGTGTGCATGAGGATGAGTGCGGGTCACACTGAAAGGCCGCCTGCATCACTATGGAAGAGGCGGCCTTGAGTTAAAAATGGTCGCGGGTTAGAAACTACCAACCGCAGTAAGTGAGTCGTCGAAGACCTTGAAGAGTTCGGTGAAACCGGCCAGTTCGAGGGCCTCTTTAATGCGCTCAGGAACTGCGCAAAGGACAATTTCTCCGCGATTAAATTTCTTGCAATTGCGCTGTGCGGCAAGCAATGCGCGGAACCCGGCACTGGACATATACTCAAGTTTGGTCATATCCACAACCAGATTGTGGTGGCCGTCATCGGTGAGTTTATCCAATGCCTGGGCCAGTTGCGGCGAGGTGGAACTATCCACGCGCCCGTTTACCGAAACAACGTCACAATGCTTAAATTCTTTGGTTGTTATTTCCATTCCTTGCCTCCGTTGGCGAAAATGGGCTTGCTGTAGTTGCAAAATTATATCACGAAGTAAAGTGTAACTACTTTGACAAAGTCACATTTCAAAACTTTTTACTACAAAGTGCACGAAGGGTCACAAAGGAGAGAAAAATGCCAAGGCCAAAGGTTTCCCTCATGTTACTTCGTGCCCTTTGTAGTTAAGGATTGTGGTTTCAGCCTTAATATGACATTGTCAAGTTACTCAAACCTGTCTTTGCAAAGAGGGTATTTCCCGATATCATCCGAATGCTCTTGTCGGGACGAAGCAATCTCCCGTCCGGGGAGGAGACTGCTTCGTCAAGAAGCGGGCTGAAGCCCGCACTCCCTATTCAAAAACATTCGACAAAACAAAGACTGCGTAAGGTGAGCAATTAAGTTGGCTGAGTAGTTACGCTAAATTACCTTAAAGTGACGTAGAAACATTTGGAGAAAAGCCACGCGCCCCGAGAGATTTCTCGGGGCGCGTGGAAATGGTTTGCGAGTGAAACTCTAATGTCCTATGCCGCTGATGGGCTTGACTTCGACCAGCTCCGCGCGGACGATGAGGCGCTTGTCGTACTTCTGCGTCGTCGC
>VFKQ01000077.1 GCA_009885445.1 Anaerolineaceae bacterium
GAAGCGGCTCTGCGCCAATGCAACGACAAAGAGATCACGCAGGCTGATGTCAAGAACATCGCCGCATGGACCGCCAAAGGCAGCCGCCCTGGTATTCCATTTTTGCCCGCGCGCGTGGTGATGCAGGATTTCACCGGCGTGCCCGCAGTTGTTGACCTCGCCGCGATGCGCAATGCGGTTGCGCGCTTGGGCGGCGACCCGAAGAAAATTAATCCGCTCGTGCCGGTGGATTTGGTGATTGACCATTCGATTCAAGTGGACTTTTTCGGCAACGCCGACGCGCTCAAGCGCAACACTGAAATGGAATTTTTGCGCAACAAAGAACGTTATGAATTTCTCAAGTGGGGTCAGCAGGCTTTTGAAAATTTCCGCGTGGTGCCGCCGATGACGGGTATCATCCATCAAGTCAATCTCGAATATCTTTCGCAAGTCGTTTTCACCAAAAACGAAAACGGCGAAACCATCGCCTTCCCCGACACCCTCGTCGGCACCGACTCGCACACCACCATGATCAACGGCCTCGGCGTCGTCGGTTGGGGCGTGGGCGGCATCGAAGCCGAAGCCGTGATGCTCGGCCAGCCGATGGACATGCTGCTCCCCGACGTCATCGGTTTTAAATTAATCGGCAAACTCAAAGAGGGCGTCACCGCCACCGACCTCGTGCTGACCGTCACGCAGATGTTGCGCAAAAAAGGCGTGGTAGATAAGTTTGTCGAATTTTTTGGCCCGGGCCTGGATTCAATGTCACTGCCTGACCGCGCGACGATTGGCAACATGGCCCCCGAATATGGCGCGACGATCGGATATTTCCCCGTCGACGCGGAGACGCTTCGTTACCTGCGTCTAACGGGTCGGGCAGACGATGTGATTCAACGGGCTGAGGCCTACCTGCGCGCGCAGGGACTCTTCCGCGACTCGTCCTCGCCCGAGCCGGAATTCACTGACACCCTCGAACTGGACCTCAGCTCAGTGGTGCCCTCGCTGGCGGGACCCAAACGTCCGCAAGATCGCGTGGCGCTCAGTGACATGAAAAATACTTTTCAAAAAGCGTTGACCGCGCCCGTGAAGGATCGCGGCTACGAACTGAGCGGCGACGCGTTGACTCGTGAAGCGACTCTAGGCACGAATGGCAGTTCGCAAAAAATAAAACATGGCGCAGTCGTTATCGCGGCCATCACGTCATGCACGAACACATCCAATCCGTCTGTCATGCTCGCGGCGGGACTCGTCGCGAAGAAGGCCGTCGAAAAAGGTTTGCAGGTGAAGCCTTATGTGAAAACGTCCCTTGCGCCGGGTTCGCTGGTTGTCACAGAATATTTGCAGAACGCCGGCTTGATGGAGCCACTTTCAAAGTTGGGATTCGACGTCATTGCTTATGGGTGCACGACCTGCATCGGCAATTCGGGGCCGCTCCCGGCTGAGGTAGCGCAAGCCGTTACGAGCGCGGACCTGGTTGCGGCGGCGGTCATTTCGGGCAATCGTAATTTTGAGGGCAGAGTCCATCCGCAAGTGAAGGCCAATTATCTGGCGTCCCCGCCGCTTGTCGTCGC
>VFKQ01000368.1 GCA_009885445.1 Anaerolineaceae bacterium
ACGTCTTCAACGGTCTGAATCCCTCGCCCAATGCCTCATGCGCGATACCGATGACCATGAACGCGCTCGGGTCCGCTTCGTGGACGATGCCCTTCAACTGCGCGATCTCTGCGCGGGTCACGACGCAATACAAGACGGGACGCTCTGCGCCGGTGTAAGCCCCCGTCCCGGCCAGAACGGTGACGCCACGATTCAATTCGCTGAGAATCTCGGCTGAAATTTCCTGCGGCTTCGAGGTGACAATCATCGCCGTGCGCACGGTGCCCGAGCCTTCGAGCACCGTCTCGGCCACGAGGCCGCTGACGTAGAGGGTGATCATGGCGTAAAGTGCCTTGTCCCAGCCGAAGATGTAGCCCGCCGAGAGGATGACGGCCGAGTCCACCATTAGATAACTTTGCGTCACAGGGATTGAGCGATAATGGTTGAGAATCCGCGCCAGGATGTCCGACCCGCCCGAAGTCCCGCGTGCCCGATAGACGAAGCCGTAACCGATTCCGCTGACGACGGCTCCGTAAAGCGAGTTCAAAACGATGTCGTCGGTTAATCCGTTGATGGGGAAGCCGGGCAGTTTGAGAATCTGGTCGAGCGCAATCGAATAAGTGAGAATGGCAAAGGCCGTGCGCCACGCGAAACGACGTCCGCCGAGGAAACGCCAGCCGAGTGCAAAGAGCGGAATGTTGCCGATCAGCACCATCAGTCCAATCGGCCAGCCCGTGTAGTGATTGATCAACTGTGAGATGCCGCTGACGCCGCCCGAGGCCAACTGGGCCGGAAATAAAAAGAGGCGCAATGAGGCGGCCTGAATCAGTGTGCCCAACAAGATAAGCAGAAGGTCGCGTACAGTGGGCCAGGATTTTTTGAAAGAATTCATCTTGCGATTGTAGCCGATTTTTTTGTTGTACAATCGGGTCTGCATTAAATATCCATTTGAAACCTTGGCGAGTCATCCAAAGTACGCCGTGTTTGGAACGCGAATATCACGAATAAGCGAATAACGCGAATTTTTTTGGGCATTCGCCATATTCGCCCATTCGCGGCATTTGCGATAAAGGAATTTGCGGTTTTAAGAAAACCCTGACCCTGTGTTGTGTCGATTCAAAGAAAGGAAAAGTGAAACATGACCGAAATCCCCGCTCCAAAAAACATGCAGGAATTGCTAACGCGCATCGAAACTGAATGGAGCGCATTGATCGCGCTCGTTGAAAAACTCGACGGCCCAAAAATGCTGACCCTTGATGCAGGCGGCTGGTCGGCGAAAGATAACCTGGCGCACCTCAGCGCCTGGCTGAAGATTCTGCTGGGCCGCCACATGGACGGACGTCCGCTCGAGGAGGTGCTCGGCTTCTCGCCCGAGGGTGACGCAGAATGGGATATGGACGTGATGAATCAAAAAATGCTTGAGCACAATCAGGCACGTTCAGTGGAAGATGTGTTGGCGGAGTTAAAAGATTTATATGCCCAAACCATGCAACGGCTTGAGAGCACGCCTTTTGAAGACTTGCTGAAACCGCGCCGCGCCGAAGACCCCGATTCCCTTTTGTTGCATTCCGTCATTGGCGACACCTACGAACATTTCGCCGAGCACCGCGAGACAATTGAAAAAGTGCTCAACCGCTGAGTGGTTTCAGCGTTAATGCGTTTTCGCCGCGAAGACTTGTACTGAGCTTGTCGAAGTAAACGAAGCGCACGAAGAGAATCGATGACCGTGAAGAAATCCTTCGCGGTCATTTTTTGAAACTTCGCGGCCTTCGCGGTGAAAAAATTATTCCTCAGCAATTTTGACCAGCGCCTGACGCAGGCGCTCTACTTCGTCCAGCGTGTTGTAATGCACTGCGCCCACGCGCAACATGCCGCCGCTATCTTCCACGCCCAATCTTTCTGAGACATTGAGCGCATAATAGTTTCCGTCCCAGACGAAGATGTTTTCGGCGGCCAGTTTTTCGGCGATAGTTCGCGGGTGAATATCTTTTAGTCTGAAAGAGTATGTCGCCACGCGTTCGTCGAGTCGATTGGGATCAGTCAGACCGTAGAGATGCAATCCGGGCACAGATTGCAGGGCCTCAAGCAAAGCGCGCGACAAATTCATTTCGTAATCATGCACGGCCATCAAGCCCTGAGTCAGCTCAAGGCGCCGCCCAGCGTAGCCTTGCTTCGTCAAGTCTGCGGCGTGGGACTGGCCGAATTCGCATCCGAGCCATTGGAAATATTCCACCGTGCCCAACACACCCGCGATGCCTTCGTGGTTTTGTGTGCCTGTCTCAAATTTGCCAGGCAGTTTATTGGTGGCCGGGCGCACTTTATAAGCAAACAGTTTTTCGAGCAGGTCATACTTCCCGTACAAAATTCCCTCGTGCGGGCCGAAATATTTATACGAGGACGAGACCAGGAAATCACAATCCAGCTTTTGCACGTCAATCGGGCTGTGCGGCGCATATTGCACCGCGTCCACATAGACGGTTGTGCCAGCCTCGTGCGCCATGCGCGTGATTCGTTCGATGGGGTTGATTGTGCCGAGCGCATTCGACGCGTAGCCCACCGCAAGAAAACGCGGTTTGCGTTCGAGGGCGCGCTCAAGACTCTGC
Source organism: Anaerolineaceae bacterium (assembly GCA_009885445.1). Taxonomy (GTDB): domain Bacteria; phylum Chloroflexota; class Anaerolineae; order Anaerolineales; family Villigracilaceae; genus Denitrolinea. The sequence goes on from VFKQ01000368.1 coordinate 2,583, forward strand.
ATATCCAGCGTGCCATCTTCAACGTCAAAGTCCACCCACAGAACTTTGCAGCCGCGATCTTGTGCCGCCAGCACCCAGGGTGTGACGTTGGCGTCGTGGTCCAGCCGCGTGACGACGATTTCGTCACCCGCATTCCACTCGCGCGAGAGCGAACGGCTGACGTGCAGAGTCAGCGTGGTCATGTTTGCGCCGAAGATGATTTCGTCTGCGCTGGCCGCATTATAGAAATCAGCCATGGCCTGATGCGCGTCGTGCAACACCGCGTCTGATTCAATGCTGGTGGCGAAGGCGCCCTCGTGGTTGGCGTTGGTTTCCACTAGATATTTGCTGATGCGGTCAAGGGAGTGTTGTGCAACCTGCGTCCCGCCCGGGTTGTCGAAGAAGATGGCGGGGCGCTTGAGCGCTGGGAACTGGTTGCGGATGGCGTCTAAGTTGAGGGTCATGAGGTCTCCACAGGGTTGGCAGAATGTTACGATTATACGCGCTGACGACACAACAAAAAACGGGTTCCGCTGGGGAACCCGTTTCGCTTTGGTAATTTAAGTGGCAAACGGCTGGGTGAGGGGGGCACCCAACCGTTTGCCTGATTCATAATACTATACCTGTGGAATCAATGCAAGGGTTAAATTTGATGAATTACCTTAAAAAATGCAGATGCCCCGGGCAGGAATCGAACCAGCATCAGAGCCTTAGGAGTGCCCTATTCTGTCCATTGAACTACCGGGGCGAGAGGCAAATTATAGCACGAGGAAAAGTGGCGGGCTATTTCTTTTGCACGATCAGCGTGTAAATTTCTTTTTTGCTCCAGCCGGAAGCGCTCGCCAGCGCAGTTGAAATATCACGCGCAGATTTTTTGGCGTTCTGCTCACGTTGAATTGCAGAAAGCAAATCTTCCGCGGACCATTTTTCTGCGCCGCCGATTTGTCCATGCACGACGAGCGTGAACTCGCCGCGAGCGGGTTGGGCCGAGAAGTGAATCAGTGCGCCGCTGAGGGGTCCGCGCCAATACTCCTCGAACATCTTGGTCATCTCGCGTGCCACGCAAATTTGACGGTCACCCAGCTCGTTCAGTAAATCTTGCAGGGCGTCGCTGATGCGGTGCGGCGATTCGAGGAAGATCAGCGTGTAGCGCAGGCTGGCCACTTCGCGAATAACTTTTTTGCGCTCGTTGGTTTTGTGCGGTAAATATCCCAGATAGAGAAACGAATCGGTGGGCAACCCGCTGACAGCGAGGGCGGCGAGCGGGGCCGAGGGGCCGGGAATCGGTCGGACGTCGAATCCCGCATTGAGCGCGGCGCGCACGAGTTCGTAGCCCGGGTCGTTGATGGCGGGCGTGCCAGCGTCTGAGATGAGCGCGGCGTCGCCTTCTGCGAGGGCGGCCAGGATTTTATCCAGCTTGCCCATTTTGTTGTGTTCAAAGTAGCTGGTTAATTCGGTTTGGATGCCAAAGTGTTTGAGCAGTTTGCCACTGTGACGTGTGTCTTCTGCGGCGATTAAACGCGCCTCGCGCAGGATGCGGACTGCGCGAGGCGACATATCTTCGAGATTGCCGATGGGCGTGGCGACGAGGTAAAGTGTGCCCATTAGGGCGGTGGTGGAACAGCGTGCAGGGCGGGCACGGGCGCTTCTTTTACGTTGGAAAAAATGCCAAGCGGAACGGCGATAGGTTGGCCAACTTCACCGGCGCGCAGTTTGTCGAGCGGAACATAATATAGAAGGATTTGCGCTTTTTCACCCAGGCGCGCATCTTGATAAAGGAAGAGCACAAATTTTCCGTCTGGGCTGAGACGCGCGTCGCGGTAACAGCATGAATTATCAATGGGGTTGAGCAGGCCGCCTGTGCGGGTGTTCATGTCGTAGAAATACAGGTTGCCGTAGCCGCTGTTGCGCACAAAGTCATTGAAGAGGAAGAAGGCGTTGCCGTCCCAATCAAAGGAGGGCAAGATGGGGTTGTTTTGAAGGCCGGAGATGGTGAATTTACCGGCGGGGAATTCATCCACCAACACCGTGGAACCTGGACAATTGGTGATGTCTAAAACGCGCAGGGCGTCGGTGGTGCGGTTAGTCACGTCCACAAAAATAAAAGCTGTGCGCAGGCCGTCGCGCGACCAGCGCACATCGCGCACGGCAGATTGGGTGTATACACAGGCCCCAGGAATCTTGATCAGCTTGGAGCGCGTATTTGCGCCCGCCAGTTGAGCCAAGTCAAAGGGCGCAATGATCAATTGGCGGTCGATGCTAATGGCCACGCGCGCACCGTCTGGCGAAACTTGAAAGCCCTCAAAGAAAGAAGCATCGGGGAAGCAGGCCACTTCTTCAACCTGCCCGTTTTCGGCATCTGCTTTGTAGACGCACTTGTCTGTAATGAAGACCATGCTCTTGCCATCCGGCAACCATTGCAGGTTTGTTTTGGGCGAGCCGGTGCTGGTGACGGCGCGCGCCTGCGAGCCGTCCATGTTCATCACCCAAATTTCTTTGGCAGAAATTAAAGCCATGCGATCTGCGCCGCCGGGGAAAACGGGTAGTGGCGGCAATAGGCTGGGAGTGATCGAAATTGCATTTGTGGCTGTGACAGGAATTGTAGTGGGGGGAATATTTGTGGGCGGGACGGGAGAGAAGACAGCCGCAGAGGTAGCTACCAGCGGCGCCTCAGTAACCGCGCTCGTAGCGGGTGTGCCCCTAAAGAGGAAAACGCCAGCCACAATTAATACCAATACCACCGCGCCAGCCACAACCCACATGCCGGATTTTTTAGAAGGCGAAGTCATAGTTAATTCGCCGGTCATGTTTGGGTCACGCGGACGGACTGTGAGCGTGGAAGAGTCGCTGACCACGTGGCCTTCTTCGCCAAAGGCGGCTTTGTTCAGCGCCTTGGCCAGCTCGATGATGGTGGGGTAGCGCTTTTCCTTGTCCTTATCCATTGCCGTGCGAATGACCACATCCAACTCGGGAGCCAGGTTGGGATTGTCACGCAAAATATCAGGGACAGGATCAGTGATGTGTTTAATGACCACGCCCATGGGCGTGTCGGCGCGATAAGGTTGCTGGCCGGTAAGCAATTCGTAGATGATCGCCCCCATTGCGTAGATGTCGCTACGGTTATCCACTTGTCCGCTTTGGGCCTGCTCAGGACTCATGTAAGCGGGCGTGCCGATCACGCCGCTACCCGTTATCCCCTGGGCTGATTCGGCCAGCTTGGCCACACCAAAATCTGAGAGGAAGGGGTCGCCGTTGCTATCAAAGAGCACATTGCCCGGCTTCAAGTCGCGGTGGATGATGCCTCTTTTATGGGCGTAAGCCAGCGCTTTGGCCAGCCTTTCAACAATACGAGCGGTATCTTGCGGAGAAAATGCGCCCTGCTTAAGCCAATCAGAAAGTGAGCCGCCAGTCATGTTGCGCATGACAAAGTAGGGCTGACCATCCTCCTCGCCCACGTCATAGATGGGCACAATGGCGGGATGTTCCAATTGGGCGACGGTTTTGATTTCCGTCTCGAAGCGCGCACGAAATTGCGGGTCATGCAGGAATTCGCGCGGCAAAACTTTAACAGCCACTTCGCGGCCGGAGCTTGGATCAAGCGCCTTATACACGGTGGCCATGCCACCACGTCCAAGTTCCGATTTAATTTCGTAGCGACCAATTTTTTCTGGAATCATACGTCTAGTATAATCATTTCAGGGTGGAGATGCAAGCATTGCATTGATTTTACAAGGCAACAGGCACATCTGCCAGCAGGACGACGAAGAACGAGGCTCCCTGACCGGTTTCAGATTCCACCCAAATGCGGCCCTGATGACTGTCCACAATCGATTTGACAATGGCCAACCCGAGACCTGTGCCGGCAGTGCCATTGGGCATGTTTTCGCCGCGATAAAATTTTTCAAAGATGTGCGCCTGGTCTTTGCGCGCAATGCCCACGCCGTTATCCTGCACTTGCAAGATTAATTGTTCATCCTGTGAGTGCAAGCGCACCTGCACTTTTCCACCTTCGGGCGTGTACTTGATGGCGTTGCCAATCAGGTTATCCAGCATTTGCCTCAAGCGAAGTGGATTCGCTTTCACAGCGGGCAGGCCCGAGGCCTGCTCAATGACAATCTCAATGTTGCGGGCCGTGGCCTGACCGCCGAGCATGTCGGTGGTATAGCGCAGAATATTTTCCAGCTGGACGGGTTCGCGGCGCGTGTCAAAGCCCGCTTCGAGGCGGCCCAGATCGAGTAAGTCGTTTACCAGCGCGGTGATTTCCTGGACACTGCCTTGCAGGCGATTCAGAAAATCCTGTTGTTGCTCGTTCAAGCTTCCGACGCGGCCAATCAGTTCGGCGTAGCCCAGCACAGAAGTGAGCGGGGAGCGCAAGTCGTGCGAAACGGTATGCACGAAGTCGTTCTTGATGTGGTCAATCTCTTTCAGGTAGGTAATATCCTGCAAAGTGATGGCGGAGCCGATGTGTGGAATGACGGTATAGCGCGCATTAAACACGCGCCCATCGTCCATATTGATTTCATGGTATTTCAAGTTGTCATTCGCGGCGCGTTCCAGCAGTAAAAGTAGTTCGCGATGCTGAATGACCTCCCTGAGCGGCTTGCCGATCACGGTGGCCGGGTTCAGCCCCAGCACAGACTGGGCCGCCTCGTTTAAAATTAGCAAACGCTCATGCTTGTCCAGAATGAGAATGCTGTCGTCAATGTTGCTAAAAATGGCCTCGAAATCACTGATGCGCCGTTGCAAAGAAGTGGTCGTGCGATTGACCTCGCGGCGCACCCAATCACCCAGATGCAGGGCGCGTTGCAGGGCGCGTTTGACGGCCTGCGCGATATCGTCAGTGCGTAGCGGCGGATGGATGTAAGCACTCAAACCATTTTGCAATACTGCTTTGGCAATGCTGATTGAGTCTTTTTCTACATATAGAATAATTGGCAAAGTGGGAAAGCGTTCAAGTTGCAAGACGGCCAATTCCATGCCGTTTTCTCCGCCCAGCGTTTCGCCGATTAACAGCAATGCCGGCGACAAATTTTGCAGATCCTTTTCAAGCGCGGCGCGGCTGACGGCTTCAACCACCTCATAGCCTGCCGATTGCAAGGCGCGTTTGCCGAGTTGCTGAAACGGCGACGGGTCGAGGGCCAGCAAGATTAAATCTGGTTTGGGCATGAGATGATTTAGTTAACTCGAGGGGTGGTTTTTTGGACGTCGGCGGAAAGGCGTTGCGCGGCGACCTCAGCCGAAGTCAGCGCTTCGCGTTGTTGCGCGTTCAGTTCGCCGGTTTTGCCGGTCAGCACCAAACGCAATGGATAGCCGATGCCCTGCAATTCGGTGCGTACCGATTCGCGCAAAGCATGGAATAGTGCGTTCTGTTGTTTCTCGCCAGCGCGCGCGGCCTCGGCGTTTTGCTCAATGGCGTGGAACAGGCGCTCATTCACCAGCGAGATCGAAGCATAATCCGCCACGGCCTCCAGCAGAGATTGCTCCACCATGCCGAACGGCTTGAGGTCCTTGCGCACCAGCACCAGCAGACCGATGACCTCACTGCGGACTTTAATTGGCACAACAGCAACCGACTTGCCCAACGCCGCCACTTTAAACTTTTGAAGCGGGTCGCCATGAATCAGCAGGGACTCCCCCGAAAGCGCCACCAGCGAACTGACCCCGTCGTCGAGGGGTTGCCCCATTTTTTTGGCCCACACATCGGGCAGGCCGCGCTGAGACGTCAGCAAAAATGCCTTGGTGCGTTCGTCGCGCAGTAACAGCCAGCCCAAATCGGCATGTGACACTTGCGCCGCGCCCTCAACCACTTTTTCAAACAGCACACGCCGGTCGGTGACCGAGACGACGGCCTTGCCGACGGCCAGCATATTGGTCAGCTCCTGCACTTTGCGCTGGAGTTCGTCGTTGGCTAGTTTAAGTTGTTCGTCGAGACGCATGCGCGCGCGGACTTCGTGAGTCTGGCGCAGGGCACGCTCGACGGCCGAGACAATCTCCGCGTCACGCGCGGGCCACATCAAGAAGTCGCTGGCACCGAGGCGGAAGGCTTGGATGACGTCTTGCTCCTGGCCTTTTTGGGCGACGACGATTAGCGGCACATTCGTGCGTTGAGCGGAGAGAGCCACGAGCAGGTCTTTCCCGCTCAGGCCGGGTAAATTTATATTGGCGATGACCAGATCGGGCGCGGACAGGGCCGCCCGTTTGATGGCCGACCCGGCCTCGGCGACGACATCCACCTGATAGCCGAGCGGCTTGAGCGCCTGGCGGGCGATCAGGTCGCTAATATCTGGGTCGCTTTCGACGACGAGGATGCGTTCGGGTTCTGGCATAAGTAGATGACTCTCGTTTAGGGTGGGCAAATTTTATCACCGTTGGATTGAAAGTGTGGCTTTAAACTTTTACCACGGAGAGCACAGAGTCCACAGAGAAAAAAATCTCCGTGCTCTCCGTGCTCTCTGTGGTGAAATTTTTTGGCCAGTTGCCCCGAAAAACATTCATGCAACTCTAAAGTAACGCCCGTAACAATGACCCCGTAACGGTTGTCTGTGGGATGCAATCGTTGCTGGGTTTATAATCTGGATACATGAGGTGACATTATGTTTGGACTGGATGCTGATCGCCGCAAGGAAGAGGAACGTGTTCGTCAAGAGGGACGCCTGCCACCCGGGCAGTCGTTGACTTTGAAATTCCCCGTTTTACATTACGGCCCCGTGCCGGCCTTCAACCCCGCCACATGGGACTTTCGCGTGTGGGGCGAAGTGGAAGAGGAGAAGCGCTGGAGTTGGGACGAGTTCAACAAATTGCCGCGCGCCAAAATTGAAATGGACATCCACTGCGTGACGCGCTGGAGCAAGTTTGACACAACCTGGGAGGGCGTCTCGCTCAAAGCAATGCTTGACGCGGGCCTGTTCAAAATTAAGCCGAAGGCCACGCATATCATGCAACACGCGGAGTACGGCTTCACCGTCAATATTCCGCTCGAAGTTGCGCTGGCTGAGAATTTTATTCTGGCCACGCATCTCGACGGCGAACCGATCACCGCCGATCATGGCTACCCTCTGCGCGGCGTGCCCGGCTTCATCCGTGGACGTGAGGAGTTGGAGACGCCCTATTTCTGGAAGGGCGCGAAGTGGCTGCGCTCGCTCGAGTTCATGCCCTACGACCGTCGCGGCTTCTGGGAGCAGGCGGGCTACCACAACCGCGCAGACGTGTGGAAGGAAGAACGGTTCGGGTAATGTTAGCAGGGACGGGCAGATGTCCGTCCCTGTTTTGTTCGCCATTGGGGAGAGGTCCGAGGGGCAGAGTGCTCACGTGCAAACTACTTCGCCCACCCGTTTGGATTGTGGGCTTGCTTATCGCATAGACTTGTTGTATAGTTCTCAAAATCTTATATCAAGGACATTGAATGAAAACTAGCGTTGTCCTTCAACCATCGAACATCAGAATGGGAGAAATTATTAATGAGCTTCTCTCATCACAAGACCCCTTCTATAATAAAGTGTGGTTTATCTCTGCGTTTGCGAATGCTCGAGCAATTGAGCGCCTTGCAGAAAATATCCTTGTTTCAAAAAATCGTGGCGCACAGATCTCAATAATTGTTGGCTTTGATGTCAAATCAACATCTGCCGAAGCACTCCGAAGTATAAATTCCTTGGAAGTAAATTCAATCCTTGTTCACAACGCCCGCAGAGGACATACTTTTCACCCCAAGGTTTATTTATTTGAGTCTACCGCCTCAAAGGCAATACTTTTTGTTGGTTCAAGCAACTTAACGGACGGGGGTCTATACACTAACTACGAAGCATCTTCGCAAACAACGTTTAATCTTCCCCAAGATGAAACTGAGTATGATGAAATGCTCTCGTCTCTCGATAGATATTTACATCCTCAAGGAAACACTGCTCAAGTTTTAAGCAATGAACTTATCAATATTCTTGTTAGGCGGGGCGAAGTACCAACCGAAAGAGAAGTTGCAGAAAACCATAGGCACTCACTAAGCTTGGGAGATCGCTCAGATACTCCAGCTTCGCCGTTCGGCGTAGAAATTATCAATCGTCCATCACGCACACGCCGAGCAACAACTGCTTCGGTTATTAGCCAAACAAGAAAGGCTCGGCAAGCTACTTCAGCGCCTGAAAATAGCGTAGGGGATTTGGTTTGGCAGAAAATCAGCCTGCCACCTTCTGATGTTCAAAGGCAAACAGGAAATGTTACTGGTGGATTAAGATTAACTCAAGCAAGATGGAGTGTAAACGACAACCCCATTGACCAAACTACATACTTTAGAAATGATGTGTTTGGAAACTTAACTTGGCGGGAATGGAGAACTTTGCCTTACAGCGAACGAACGGAAGCCGACTTTGATTTTTATGTTCTTGGGGAAAGCTATGGAATCCATCAGCTTATGATTAGTCATAAGCCCAGCGGGGAAGCGGGGCAACACAACTACACTACTATTCTGCATTGGGGCGAGCTTGGAGACATCATACGAGAGTTAAATCTTGTTGGAAGAACATTTAGCCTTTATGCTCCGCCCTCGGGAGAAATCGAACCGTTTACAATTCACATAACCTGAAATTTATTCTTCCGAGACTTCCTCAGCGTCCTGGCGCTGACGGCGCAAGCGTAAGCGCGACCATGCTTCCAAAAGCATGGTCATTTCTTTTTTGCTAAAGCCAAGGGGCAACAAGACTTTTTCGTCTCGTTGAGAAAGCAATTCTTCAGATCGAATTCCGTTTTGAATTAGAGAATTGAGTTTGTAGAGTTCTTTTTGGTCAAATCGCTGAATTGGAATTAATAACTTCCTTATTTCAGAAGGTACAAGTTCCAAAACCCCACCGCCATAATGACGTCCCTCAACCTCTGCGCTCAAAGCAGTAATACTATTAATGAAAGAGCCCACTAATGTGGCTTCGTTGAATTTCTTGTGCTGAACACGATAGGTTGTATCGGTTGTATATGCTTGTGTCTTATTGAAAACCAAACGCGGGAAATCATGACTTCGCTTTAGCAGTCCGACAGACGTTGCATAAACAGAAGGGACGCTGTACCAAGGTTCTCGAATTCGGCACTTATATCTATTGTGGATATCTTGTTTTTCACCAAGGTGAATGTAATCTTTTACTAAATCTGGCAATTCACTAAGCTTTTCATTGGAAAACCAAATGAAATTCGTAGGCAGGCCAAGCTTCCTGTTTCTTTCAATCGAACTCTCATCAAAAATCACGCCTGGAACATGTTCGCTTTTCCCAAACATGGGATAAGCCCATTTTTGAAGTGAATACTGCTTGACAATTTCATCGGGAACAAGAAAGAATTTATTTGCTCCTGTAACAATGCCAACAGCAACATCGGCAATATCGTCAAACAAATAGACGCCTGAATTTGCCTTTGCTTTTTTTAAAACATCGCGTTCTTCACTTGTAAGTAAGGCAAGCATCCATTTGCCTTTGACAGTTTCACCGTTGGTATATTTTGCTTTCTCAAAATAGTCTTCGGGGTTTTCAAAGAGAAAATCTTTACTTCGAGTTGGAATAATTGACACACCTTTGAAGTGTTCATCTGGTGTATTCTTCTTTTCTGCCAGCAATAAGATTGCGCCTTGAAGCGTATCTTCAAACCATATTTCCTGCGGATCAAAAATCAAGACGCGTGAACAAACTCTCGTTAAATAGGCTCTTAAAGACTCTGCATGAAGCACATGTAATAATTCAGATGGCACAACCATTGCCAGCCTACCACCTGGGCGCAACAAAGCCAAAGATGAAATGACAAATGGAACCCAAGCATTTGTATGCTTTGTAAACGGCAAATGAAAGACTTTGAAAATCTGCTCTGAAATGCCTTGCAAATCACTATCCAAGTATTGATAACGAATGAAAGGC
>VFKQ01000249.1 GCA_009885445.1 Anaerolineaceae bacterium
GGGTTAGTCGTTGGTTTTCGATAATACAGTAAGCGACTGAAGTCGCTACTACAAAAACAGCGCGCCCAACATGCCTGCGCCGAGGACAACTGCGGCCACCGTCCATTTTGCTTTTGAGCGGAAGAGTACGAACAGCGCCAGCGCGAAAATGATCGCGGCCCAGGCGCTGACAATCGTCGCGCTGAGAATCGTCAGTGCGGTGGCGGCGATGAGTCCCACCACGGCGGCGGTGACTCCGTCGAGGAAGGCGTGTGCGTTTTTGTTTTCAACCAATTTTTCGAGCGCTTCATGGCCGAGCAGGGTAAATGCAAATGCTGGGGCGAAGATGCCAATCGTCATGGCGAACGCGCCGCCGAAGCCTCCGCTGATGTAGCCGACGAAGGTTGAAAAAATAATCAGCGGGGCGGGGAGCAGGCCCGAGAGGGCGATGCCGTCGAGGAACTGGGCATTTGTCAGCCAGCCGCCGACTTGGACGGCGTCGTGTTGCAAAAATGGAATCACGGTATATGCGCCGCCGAAGGTTAAGAGTCCACTGCGCAGGCCGGAGAGGAAGAGGGCGAGCAGGGTTGGCGCCTGGGCGGAGGACACGGCTGACGAGACTGAGTCCGCTGTGGGCGCGGAGAGGAGGCGAAGCGCGTTGAGGGCAAGCAGAGTCAGGGCGACGAGTCCGATGGTGAGGGCGAGCGGCTTTCGTCCGGTTTGAATCAGCGCGTAAAAAATTCCGCCGAGGATGAGAATCAAAATAAAGTGGACGCCGATAAATTGTGCGATTGCGGCTGTGATGGCGATGGCCCACAAAAATTTGTTGTCGTGCAAAGCGTGTCCGCCGATGCGATGCACGGCGCGGACGATGAGCGCGGCGACGGCGGGCGACATGCCGAGGAAGACGGATTGAAAAATTGGGGAGCGCATGCCGAAGGCGACGTAGAACCATGCGAGCGTGAGCATGAACACGAAGCCTGGGAGCATGAAGCCGAGGCCGGCGAGCAGTGCGCCGAGGCGACCGCGCGCGAGCATGCCGAAGTAAACGCAGAGTTCGTGCGCTTCGGGGCCGGGGAGCGCTTGATAGACGGCGAGTACGCGATTGAAGCGCGCGGGATGAATCCATTTTTCTTCGTCGACGAGTTCGGCGCGAAGCATGGCGATTTGTGCGACGGGTCCGCCCCAGGCGAGGAAGCCGAATTTTAAAAAGCGCGCAAAAAGTTTTGCGTAGGATTCTTGCGGGGCTTGAAATTCGATTTGCTCAGCCATGCATTATTTTTGTGCGGCCACTTGCAGACGACACCACGCATACAGCGCGTCGTAGACTTCAAATTGATTCTCGATGTTTTCTAAATCGTCGGGGAAGCGCAGACTGTAACCTGTGGCGATGGCTTCGAGGCCGCGCGCGATGGGGTCGGTGTCTATATCCGCGTCCACATCTGCGGCGTGGACGATTTTTGCGAGGCGCAACAGCGCGGGTTCTTTGAGTCCGTATTTGACGATGATGGATTCGAATGAACAGCGCCCATCCACGTGACCGAGTTCTGCGCCGGGAGTGTCGTAGGGAATCGCGCCGGTTTCTTTTACAACTTTTTCGATTTGACTGACGGGCACGAATAGAAATTCAGCGTCACTATCGATGAAGCGTGTGATCAGCCACGGGCAGGCGACGCGGTCAACGTGGACGTGGGAACGGGTGATCCATTGCATGGGTGTTGTCCTTTCGATTCAATGACGGAATGTCAGACATAATACACCCCACACGACGAACTGTGCGGGGTGTTTTTCAAAGCAGGTTGTCAATTTTTTTTATGGCCACGAGATGTGCTTCAATACGTTATTTGCGCCAACGGCAAAGCAGTCAAAACGCGTCCAGCCTGTACCGGGACCTATACCCGGTACATACCACGCGACGGCGGCGGGGTCGCCGGCAATGATGTGTTTTGTATTCGTGCCGCCGAGGTCTTCCCATTTGTTGGTCCAATGGTCGTTCTTGAATTCGCGGTGAAGCAGGCGATTGGCTGAGTTGCACGCGAACACGTCCACACGTCCATCGCCGAGCGGCGACGAGCAGGCGGCCACATCGCCGGCAATGGTTTGACTCTCGTCCTTCATTGCGCCGCTAGCTTTTGATTCGTCGGGGTTGACCCATGCAAATGTCTTTTGTTTGGCGGCATCGGCTTTGTCGTATTCTGTGCCATCGTAAAAGGAATGCAGCAGATGTTTGCGACTGGACGTTTCGCGCGCGAACAGGTCCACGCGTTTCGGGCCGGACGCGGCCGAGGCGGGTGCGCCGTCGAGTGTGGCTCCATAACCCCCGACGTTTAACCACTCCTTGCTCCAGGCACTGCCGGCATAATTTAGATTTGAAGTGTGGTGATCAAGCGTGTGAACAAACACGTCCAGGCGGCCATCGCCCCAGGAAGAAGCGGCGGGAGCGTAGTCTGTGGCGCCGTCCAGGACTGCTTTCCACTGCGTCTCCCATTTGTATGGGCCGAGCCAGGCGCAATGATAAATCTTTTTGTTGGTCGTCCCGCGCGCGAACAGGTCAATGCGGTCATCGCCCCACGAAGTGGCGGCGATGGAAGTCAGCCCGCCAGCAGGTTGTGTCGCCGCGAGGGCTTCCCATGTCCATTTGGTGGAAGCGCTGTCGTTATAGGTGCCGTGATAGATGCTTGTGTCGGTGCCTGCGCCGCGCACGAAAACATGCAAGAGTCCTTTCTTCCATGCCACCACGGCGGGCGTGCCCTGAATCGATTTTTTTGCCGAACCTATTTTGACTTCAACATCATGATCTTCGTGCCAGTTTTTCCATTCCATTTTATTCTCCTTTTGTGAACCGTGATAACTACGAATTGTTACGAGTATACAACGCTTTGCCGAACTTGCAATAACGAAATCAATTTCCGGGGCATTAAGGCTCGCGCACAATAAGATAAATCATGACTGCCTCGATGACCTTGGCGATCGGCCCAACAGGGACCGTCCAATCGGCGCTCATGGCTACCCAGACGAAGTAGAGCAAAATTGTGACCGCAGTGTAGCCTACAAAGGTCCAGCGCGCGAGTTTATGGTGTTTCTGAAAGGCGGGCATATAGAATGCGGCCAGCAGGGCGAAATAACCAAGCCCATTGAGAATAAATAGAATACGAATGTCGGGGTCGGCGATGGCGCGTTGAAAGTGAAGCAATGCGGTAATTATGGTGAGGACAATCAGAGCGATTTTGGACGATGTGGCGCGGGTTGCAGTTTGCAAAGCAATGCTCCTGTGAAGTGATATTGAGTGCCAGAGATGAAAACACTATTATTGCAATGGAGATGCTCGCTGTGGCGAATCAGTTATTGATTTCTGTAATCATAAACTCCGCGTTGACACAGGCCGGGTCAGTGCAGATCAGGTCGAACCAGATGATTCCGTCGGTCACCTTGACTCCGTCCGCTGTGAAGGTCAGCTCGGATTCGTCGGTGGAGATAAAAGCCATGATTTCTTCTTCGCTGAAAATCTTTTCGATGTTCGCCTCCAGCTCGGCGGCGAAGACAAAGGTCCGCGGTTGTCCGTCCACGTTGATGGTGATCGGGTAGCGGATTTCGCCCACGAAGTGATGGAATTCGCGCGCGGCCATTTGTATTTTCAATTCGTAAAAGAAATCCAGAGCTTCCGTCATTTCGTCACCTTCGATGGGTCTGGTGATGACGGCCAGCGTAGGCGTGGGGAGCATGGTGGGATATTGATTGATAATGCGGGTGGGTTCAACAGGGGCAAGTGGGGGAGCTGATGCGCACCCCGTCAGCAAGAGCAAAATAATAACAATATTAAGTGAACGCATGGCTTTGATAAGGAGCATCCCGCCTTGCGACGGGATGCTCCTGAATGGATTGTAAAACGCTTACGGCAGAATCGCCGGACAATTCGGCGCAGTGGCGCCGTTGCTGTCGGTGCAAACGATGCGGTTTTGAAGCGTTGGGGTGATGGGCGAGTTGGCAGTGACGTAATCTGCCAAAACCTGTTCCATGATTTCGCGAGTCACCATGCGAGGCGCGAAGAATGGATAACCGTCACCACCGCTAGCCATGAAGTCATTTTCAGCAATGACGTAGGTGGATGCGGCCGTCAAGTCTACTGCGGTGCCGGTGCA
>VFKQ01000371.1 GCA_009885445.1 Anaerolineaceae bacterium
ATTCCCCGACGAAGCAATCTCCAGTTTAGCGCGGAGATTGCTTCGGGCGGGTACGCCCTCGCAATGACGGATGTGTCGCAGGGAATTTATCATCCAATATAAAGCATCACACGTTCGCCGTCTTCGTCATCCTGCGCGTTGACGATCAGCGGCGCATTCGATGAAGCCGTGGCTTGAATCAACTCAGCGACAGTCTCGGCTTGACCATCCTGCATCCCCGGCAGGTTGCGCCCAAAATTGCGCATGCCCCAGGCGACCAGGCGCAGCGGAATCGGGAATCCCAACGTGATGCGTTGCGGACTCTGCCCGGGCCGCTGGCGCACATCCACAAACAGCCAGCGCGAGGACATGCTCCCCGCCATCAACGCAATGATGAGCACACCGAAGAGGAACGGGAAAGTCAGGCAGTAGAACCAAAATCCGAATCCTGAATTCTGATACGAGGAGTACATCAGCCACGAAAAAAGAATCGTTGTGCCGACGCCAATCCACAAAGGGATTTGTGCAAAGCGGCGCGCGCGGGCCTTCACTTCTTCAAACTCCGGCGCGTTCACAGGTTCGCCCTCTGAGCCTGACGGCAGGGAAAATGTTTCAGCCTGCGAGTCCTCTGCGCCCTCTTCAATGGCCTTGATCAGACTCATCGCCTCGGAGGCCGAGATTTTTCCATCCTCGACCATTTTGAGAATCTGACGTTTTTCCTCAGCAGACATTACTCACCTCCGCCAAGAGCCGAAAGCAACTTCTCTGCATCCTCTGCTGAGATCTTTTTTTCTTCGAGCATGCGCAGGATGGTCATGCGCTCCTCGTCAGAGACAGGTTCCGACACGGGCGCGGAGGGAGCGCGTCCGCCCGGCCAGTTGAAGGAGGTGGGGTGTCCGTGGCGGCTAAATTTTTGCTCCACGCGCCGCGCGGCGGTCTCTGCCTGACGTGTGGCATGTTGGACGGTGCGATTAATGCGCTCGTTGAAATCGGCGGGCAAAGGCCAGCTTCCGCCGAAATCAAATTCCGCCGCCGAGGCCCAATCTGATTCGCGGCTGGTGATGCGCAGGTCGCCCTCAGACTTGAGTCGAATGGCCGCGCCACCGCTGCCGAGAATCACCGCGCGCGGGTTCGAGCCGTCACTCTTTTCGAGACCGGGCATCTCCACATAAATATCCTCGGCGTCATCTGCTTCGAGAGACATGGCCGCGTTGGTGTTGGCCGGAATATGCAGGAGAATATCTCCTTCGGCTTGCACATTGATCGAAGAACCCTCCAGGGGCTGTAAGTACATCACGGCATCCTCCTCCACGTGGGCGTTCAGGTTGCCCGAAACGCCACGCACGAATAGATCATCAGAGATAGACTCAAGGCTGACATTGCCTTTAACATTGTTCAACGACACGTCACCTTGAATGGAACGCACAGCAACATCACCGTTGCCATCGCGCAAACTGAAATCGGATTGAATTTCGTCTGCGCTGAAGGGGCCGCAGTTGCGCACATCCACGTCGCCCTCGACTGAACCAATCGAAACGGGGCCGACCATGCGCAGGGCCAGGTCACCTTCGATGCTACGGATGGAGATTCCGCCCGGAAGTTCGCGCAGGTCCGCGTCGCCCGAAACCGCTACAAGGTCGAGTGCGAGGCGGCGCGGAATGGAGAGAATCAAGTCGCTGTCGCAGGTGATGGTAATTTCCTGCGCGCCCATCAGCAAATCCAAAACATCGCCGTCAGATTTGGCAGACACTTCGTCGCGGTCCCAGCCCGTCACACGCAGGTCGCCGTCCACCGACTTGATAAAAACTTTGCTGGCCGAGCCAGCCGGAATCGTTTTCTTCAACATGATTAATTTTCCTCTCCGCGCAAGATGCGCATGGCGTCGTCGGCGCTGATTTTGCCGGCGTCCAGTTCTTCGAGCACACTGCGACGCTTCTCTTCGGCCACATCCGGCGACTCTTCTTTGCCCGGCTCGTAGCCCATGGCGCGAATCACGTCATGCAGGCGATTGCGAATGGTCGGGTACGACAAACTCAGCTCAGCTTCCATGCGGTTAAGTTTGCCCTCCACGCGCACGAAAGTCACGATAAAATTCAACTGCTCGGCGGTCAGGTTTGCGAAATGCCCCGAACTGAAGCGCCCCTCCACGACCGTGTCGCAGGTGGAGCATTGCAGGCGGGTGACCGTCAGTTCGTTCTGACAGACTGGACAACGAGTAAGCGCTGGGTGCATATTGCCTCCGACTTCAAGATTTTTGATGTTCGTTTTCGATTTCTTTACGTATTATAGGCAATTGTTTAGTTTTGTCAAGGTTTTTTTAGTATTTGTTCAATAATCTTGAACTTGATTTGACTTTTCGCCCCTGGAGACTAAATGATCCGCTCGATTTACTTCGCCCCCGACAAACTGCTTCGACTCGACCTTGAAGCGGGTTCGTTCGCCGAACTAGCCGCCAGCCGCCGAGGCCTGCTCTGGGTAGACTTCAGCGAGGAGCCGCCACAAAACTGCGAACCGATTCTGCAAGCCTTCGGTTTTCACCCCCTCGCCATAGACGACGCCCTGCAAGAAACGCACAGTCCCAAGATAGACGACTGGGGCGACTACATTTATCTCGTGCTCAACTACATGCACTTCAATGAAGCCGGGAGCGAGAACTGGAACACCGAAGTGGATGAAGTCGACATCTTTCTCGGTGCCAATCTCGTCGTCACGCACCACGACCACCCGCTCGACTCGATTGACACAATCTATGCCATCTGCCAGCGCGACCCGCGTTATCTGAATGAGGGCGCAGACCACCTGCTCTATAAAATCATGGATAGCGTCGTCTCGGAATATACGCCCATCGTGGAGCGCATTGACGAGGCCATAGACAGCATTGAGGATCAGGTCTTCGACCACCCCACCCCGCGCACACTGCAGGAAATTTTTGCTCTCAAGCGCGTCCTGCTTTCAATGCGCCGCATTTTGCTCCCGCAACGCGAAGTGCTCAACAAACTCGCGCGTGACGATTACCGCGTGATTGACCGCAAAGACAAAATATTTTTCCGCGACATCTACGATCATCTTGTGCGCCTGCACGATCTAAACGAAAGCATGCGCGACCTGGTCAGCGGCGCACTGGACACTTACCTCTCTGTGATTAACAATCGCTTGAACGAAGTGATGAAGACTCTCACCGTCATCACCACCCTGTTCATGCCGCTGACCTTCGTCACCGGATTCTTCGGCATGAATTTCTTTGCCGCCAATCCGCCTTACGAACGCTGGACCTCGCCCGTTCTCTTCTATGGAACACTGGCGCTGATGGTGACACTGCCGGCCTTCATGTATTTGTGGATGCGCCGCCGCACGTGGTTGTAAGGGAGTGTTTCTTAACTCTTTTTTTGCCACAGCCCACAGGGTTATAAAGCGCGCAGAGACCTTTCCTGACACAGAACATCAGGACGATGTGTGAAAACCCTTTAAAATTCTTTGTGGACTCTGTGTTCTCTGTGGCTGAGGCTCTTTTTCGCACGTTCGTTAGACTCAAGAACCCACTTACCTAATCCAAAATTTGCGAATAGTCGGATACTTTTCAAGTACAATATAGACATGAGTATTTCAAAGGAGCAACATTGAGCAAGTGGCCCGGCAAAACCGTCATTGGTCTAACAGGCAACATCGCCACAGGCAAGAGCGTTGTGCGCCGCATGTTGGAGCACCTCGGCGCGTACAGCATAGACGCCGACGCGCTCTCGCATCGCGCCACTGCCAAAGGTGCGCCCGGCTACCAGCCCGTGGTGGACTTGTTCGGCAAATGGATTCTCGGCAAAGACGGCGAAATCGATCGCGCCAAACTGGCGAGCCTCGTCTTCCGTGACGCGCAAGCCCTCGGCCAGTTGGAAGATATCGTCCACCCGCTGGTCATTCAGGCCGCCGACCTGTTCATTCGCCGCTCGGTGCAAAACGTAGTGGTCATTGAAGCCATCAAATTGCTCGAAAGCAATCTCAAAACAGAATGCGACACTATTTGGGCCACCTACGCGCCCGAAGAAGTTCAAGTCCAGCGGCTGATGCGCAAACGCGGCCTGACGCGTGACGAATCTCTCGAACGCATCCACTCGCAATCGGCGCAGACTGAAAAAGTCTCTGCGGCCAGTCTGGTTATTCGCAACGCCGGCTCCTACGACGAACTGTGGAAACAAGTCACCGAGGCGTGGAAGAAAATCTCGCCCACCTCCGACACCTTGCCCATTATCCGTACCGAGCCAGTCGGCGAAATCAGCATTCAGCGCGGCCGTCCGCGAGACTCACAGGCCATTGCCGAACTCATCACGCGCCTCAGCGCCGGCCAGCGCGCCATGAGCGCCGAGCAAGTCATGGAATCGTTTGGCGAAAAAGCCTACCTGCTCATCCGCTCGGGCGAAAACCTGATCGGCCTCGCCGGCTGGCAGGTGGAAAACCTCGTCGCGCGCACCACCGACATCTTCATCCAATCTGGCACCGCGCGCGAGCAGGCGCTTGAAGCGCTGATCAACGAAATGGAGCGCGCTTCGCACGACCTGCAATCTGAAGCCTCGCTCATCTTCCCTCCCACAGACTTGGCCGAAAGCGCCGTCTTCAAAAAACTCGGCTACGAAAAACGCACCCCGCAAGCTCTCGGCGTGACGGCCTGGCAAGACGCGGCAACCGAGTCCAGCGCGAACGGGGCAATGCTGTATTTCAAACAACTTCGCACCGACCGCGTGCTCAGACCCATTTAGTGATTGTTTCTTAAGTACACGGATTTCACGGACGCTTCGCGCACAGATTTTTTTAATGCTCTTTCCGTGAGCATCTTTGAAATCCGCGTAATCCGTGTACAAAAAAACTTAAGAAACGCTCTCGTAGCAAACCGGCAGTAATCAGATGCATCAGGGGTAGAAAATCAACATACCCCTCTGATAATTTGCCCGTTTGCCCATGCAGACATCCCCGTGGCAGATTTCATCAACAACATCCTATTCGTATTTCAAAGACTAAACTGGCTGAGCTTGCTGGATATCCTGCTCGTGGCAGGGATATTTTTTGCATTGCTCTACAGCCTGCGCGACACGCAAGCCATGGCGCTCTTACGCGGCGTCATTTTTTTATTTGTGCTGTTGGCCCTGCTCACCAGCCTCGTGGACTTACCCGCCTTCTCCTGGCTGGTGACCTCCGCCCTGCCCGCGCTTTTACTCGCCATCCCGGTCATCTTCGCCCCCGAACTGCGCCGCGCCCTCGAGCGGATCGGGCGTGCTGGTGCCTTTCTCCCGCCCGCGCGCAAAGGCAACACCTTTGAAACCAACGAAACCATTCTGGCCGTAGTCAACGCAACGGCGCGCCTCTCGGCCAGAAAACATGGCGCGCTGATCATCCTTCAGCGCGTCGAAAGTTTGCAAGCCTATGTAGACGCTGGCGTCCAACTTAATGCGCACATCACACCCGAACTGCTCTTGCAAATCTTCTACCCCAACACCCCACTGCACGACGGCGCGGCCGTCATCGCCGAGGGCAGAGTCATCGCCGCCGCATGTGTGATGCCACTCTCCGCCAGCGGAATCCTCAACCGCTCGCCCGAACGTCAGATGGGCCTGCGCCATCGCGCCGCCCTCGGCGTTTCAGAAGTGACCGACGCAATCGCCGTGGTCGTCTCTGAAGAAAGCGGCTCCATCTCGGTGGCGCACTCCGGCCACATGATTCGGCGCATAGACTCAGACCGCCTACAAAATATGCTCGAAGCCTTCTATCGTCCGCTAACTGACCCGCAACGCGGAGCGCTCGAAAGACTCTTCCCCAAATTGTTTCGCCGCAAAAGCGAGGGGCCATGATTAAGTGGTTGCGTGAAAACTGGCGCAGTTTAGTCTGGGCGCTGGCCCTCTCACTCAGCGTGTGGATTGCCGCCGTCACCTCCGCAGACCCAGACGAACAACACGCTTACGAAAAACCAGTCATCGTCGAAATCGTCGGGCAAGACCCGGGGCTGGTCATCCTAGGCGAAGTGCCGGCCAGCGTCGAAGTTACATTGCGCGCGCCGCAATCTGTGTGGAACAAAATCAACGCGCAGGAGACTCCACTGCGCGCGGCGCTCGACCTCTCGGGGCTGGGGGCCGGGGAACACAGTATCCCGCTCCAAGTGCAGATAACGGAGCCGCTCCAAGTGCAGATAACGGAGCGGCTGGTGCGCATCGTCGGCAAATCGCCGTCCACATTCCAGATCACGTTGGAGCCGCTGGTCAGTCGCTTCTTCCCGCTGGACATCACCCTCAACGGCCAGCCCGCCATCGGATTTCAAGCCGGCGAACCCATTCTGGACCCGCTGCGGGTTCGCGTTTCAGGAGCGCAATCCCTCGTCGACAGGGTCAGCCGCGTGCGCGTGGTAATCAACATTAACGGCACGCGCGAGGGCATTGATCAGGCCATCGAAGTGCAAGTGCTGGATGAAAATAATCAACTCTTGCAGGGACTCAGCGTCAGCCCGAGCAATGCGCAAGTGACTTTGCCCGTCAGTCAGCAAGGCGGGTATCGCGACGTGGCCGTGAAGGTGGTCATCAAAGGGCAGGTGGCGAGTGGCTATTTGCTCAATAACCTGTCGGTATTTCCGCCCGTTGTGACTGTATACTCGGCGGACCCAGCACTGGTGAACGCCCTGCCCGGCGTTGTGGAAACCGAACCGCTCGATCTGCGCGGCGCCAGCGAAGGGCTTTCAACGCGCTTGGCGTTAAAATTACCCGAAGGTGTGTCGGTGGTGGGCGAGCAAAACGTGCAAGTGGTGGTGGGCATTGCGCCCATTCAAAGTAATTTAACTTTGTCGAAGATCAGAATCGAAATTGTGGGCCTCGACGCAGGGGTGAGCGCACAAGTCTCTCCCACCGAAGTGGACGTGATTCTCTCAGGCCCCGCGCCCCTGCTCGACTCACTGCTCCTGCAAGATGTGCGCGTCATCGTGGACATCAGCGGCCTGGGGCCGGGCACTTATCAGCTGACTCCCAAAGTCGAAATTCTGGTGGCGGATGTTGTTGTAGAATCGGTTTTGCCGAACACGGTGGAAGTGGTGATTACTGTTGCGTCACCTACGCCCGGGCCGTGAGGCAGTGGTCAGTGATCGGTAATCAGTAATCAGTAACGCGAGAGCATGGTCTCGCGCTACGATTGATGGCAAAATCGTAAATCAAAAAATCGGAAATCGAAAATTATTATGAAACCTGTGATTGCATTGGTTGGCCGGCCAAACGTCGGTAAAAGCACTTTATTTAATCGTCTCGTTGGCGAGCGCATGGCCATCGTGGACGATACGCCCGGCACCACGCGCGACCGTCTGCTCGGGCAGGCGGACTGGAACGGGCATGCCTTTCACGTGATTGACACAGGCGGCATTGACCCGACGCACGGCGGCAGGACTCCACTTTCCACCGGCTCGGCGGAATTTATTAAAGAAATTCGCCAGCAGGCACTCGTCGCCGTACAAAACGCGGACGTGATTTTATTCATCACCGACGGCGGAGCAGGCGTCACTGACCCGGACCGTGAAGTTGCAGAAATTTTGCGCCGCAACCAGAAAAAAGTGGGCGACCATTTTGCGCCGCCGATTTTCCTGGTGGTCAACAAATGTGAGAGCCTTGAGCGGCGTGATGGCGCGGCGCAATTCTACGAACTCGGCCTGGGCGAGCCGCATGCCATCTCTGCGATTCACGGCACCGACACGGGCGACCTGCTGGATGAACTTATTAAGTCGTTCCCCGCACAAGAGGCGCAAGTCGAGGATGACTCTGTCAAGATTGCGATTGTGGGCAAGCCGAATGCAGGCAAATCTAGTTTGTTAAATAAACTTGTCGGCGAGGAGCGCGTCATCGTCAGCCCGATCGCGGGGACGACACGCGACGCGATTGACACGAAGTTGACCGTCGGCGAAATGGAGATTACGCTCATCGATACAGCGGGCATCCGTCGGCGCGGAAAGATCGAGCACGGCGTCGAGCAGTACAGCGTCATCCGCGCGTTCAAAGCCATTGAGCGGGCCGACGTCGTTTTGCTGGTCATTGACGCACAGGAGGGCATCAGCACACAAGACGCGCACATCGCCGGCTTTATTTTGGATGCATGGAAGAGTGTGGTGGTGCTGGTCAATAAATGGGACGCGGTCGAAAAAGATAACTACACCATGAACACATTCACCGATACGATTCGCAAGGAATTAAATTTCATGGCCTATGTGCCATTGCTGTTCATCTCTGCCAAAAACGGACAGCGCGTGGAGCAGGTTATGCCGCTGGCGTTGCAGGTGCAAGAGGAGCGATTGGCGCGACTGGCTACTTCACAGGTGAATCAAATTTTGCAGAAGGCACAAGACGAACATGCCGCGCCGTCACACGCGGGCCGCGCGTTGAAAATGTATTACGGCACGCAAGTGCGCTCAGACCCGCCCACGTTCCTGATCTACGTCAACGACCCGAAACTGGCACACTTCTCGTATCGTCGCTTCCTCGAAAATCGCATCCGCGAGGAATATGGCTTTGTGGGCACACCCATTCGCATCGTGCTCAAGGGGCGCAAGGAAAGGGAGAACTAGAGTTGGTGCATGGCTTTCTCAAAATTGCAAAACCAGCCACACAGAACACAGCGAGCTTTGAGAAAGCCATAGTCTTGCCTGCGCTATCCTTGACAAATTAATCACTTCGCATAATAGTAAGGTCTCTGTCAATATTTTTTAAAAGTGGATATTCTAAAATGAAATCTATGAAACACTTCAAACGGGCGACTCATTATCAACGCCTGATTACGGCCAGCTTGGTCGTCGTGCTGTTGGGATTATTCTTTTACCCCGACACCAGCGTTAGCGCATCGAACCCACTGCAGTGCCGTATTGCGCCCTGCACGGCCACCCCAAACCCGACAAACACTCCCAAGCTTACAAATACTCCCAAGCCCACGAAGACTGGCACATTTGAGCCTACCAAAACGGCGACGCCTTCACTGACTCCAGTCAACACGCTTGTGCCTCCCACCAAGACTTTATCTCCCACGCCAACTTTTACTTTTACTCCAAGCTTCACCCCCAGCCCAACGCCGTTCGCCAACAGCATCTTATTAAATGAGATCCTTCCAGACGCGCGCTTTAAGGACTGGAACAAGGACACGCTCAAAGATATCAACGACCAGTGGATCGAGCTATATAACTTTGGCAACGTCCCCGCCGACATCAGCGGTTGGACGCTTGACACCGGCCCCGACACGCCTGCTTACATCATTCCCAACGAAACCATCATCCCTGCCAAGGGCTTCCTGATTTTCTTCAGCGACACCACTCAACTCGCCCTCGAACTTGCGCCAAAAGTGCGCCTGCTCTTTCCCAACCAAACCATCGCGGACGATGTGGACCTGCCCGCCATGGACTTCGACGAAGTCTACGCCCGCGAAGTGGATGGCGGCAATCCGTGGCGCGTTGGCTGTGTGCCCACACCCAATAGCAAAAACTGCCAACTCGCAGAGACAGTCACCTCCGGGTTCAACCTGCCCTACTTTGAAGAAAGCATCCAAATCCCCGATAAAACGCTGGATATCCGCGTCGTTGGCACCAACATTTTCCTCGGCATTCTGCTGGCTATCGCGGTTGGCTTCTTTAGCAATCTGGTCAACAACGCCATCGAATCGCACGAAGAACACGTGGCCCGTCTGCTCAGACCCATCAAGTGGATTGGCCGCTTCACCAGCCGCATCGGCGACTGGTTCAACAACTTGATGAAGGCCTCACGTCTTTCGTGGTTGGGCTTCGTGATTAAACTTTCCGCGATTCTGCTTATCGAGGGATTTATTCTGGCCTTCCTCGACCCGAACTTCACCCTGCTCACCGGCGACGGCATCATGCTCGTCATTGCCCTCGGCTTCTCGGTGGGCCTGATCGCGCTGACAGACGATATCGCCACCCATCTCTACCTGCGTCTGCGCGGCCACAAAACACACGTGCGCGTACACAGCGGAAATTTCCTGCTGGTGATTATCTCCACATTCATCTCGCGCGTCACCGGATTCGTGCCCGGCGTAATGCTCGGCAGTCCTGCCGGAATCGAAGACATCCCTGAAGATCAAAATGGCCCGCATCTGGATATTATTGCCGTCATTGCCACGGCTCTCGTCGGCGCTCTGGCCTGGTGGCTGTTACCCATGGCCTCTTACGATCCCTGGCTTAAGACCCTGCTTGTGCTCGTCTTCGCCACCGGTGTGCAAACCGTATTCTTTGAAATGATTCCCTTCACCTACCTGCGCGGCAAGGGCATCTACAAAATGAGCCGCGTGCTGTGGGTATTAATGTTTGGCTCCATCACGGCCATCTTCCTGCAGACCATGGTCAACCCGCATGGCGCTTACTTGAGCGCCTTCGAATCGAAAAACATGTTGTTGTTGACCCTGGCCACATTAGCCTACTGCCTGCTGTGCGCCTTCATTTGGCTTATTCTCACCCGCGCCGAAAGTAAAGTACCCGCACAACCACAACCCGCCAGCGACGATTAGTGCGAACGAAGTCCCTGAAACAAAATGACAGTCACCTTTAAGGTGACTGTCATTTTTTGTATTAGACCTCTTGCATAAGTTCTTTTTTGCCACGGATTACACAGATACTTCGACAGGCTCAGTACAGGTTTTCACAGACTCATTAAAAAATCCGTGGCAATCCGTGTAATCCGTGGCTAAAGCATTTGTATTACTTTCTCTCGCAACTACTTTTGCAAGAGGTCAATTTAATCACTCACCATACGAATGATAAGAATTTGCCACAGAGCGCACAGAGTTTTTTGAGCTTTTTCTCAGAGTTTTCTCTGTGAACGCTGTGGCTAAAGTGCATATGGTGAGTTAATTACTACTTGACGAAACTCAGCGAGTTCATAATATAAACAAACAACGTCACATCTTCCGCGTTCAGCGGAACAATCTGTGTCACGTCACCTTCTGTGGCGTGCAGGCCGAGCGCATACTGCGTGAATCTATAATACAAACCATTGTACTGAATCGCGTACGAGATATATTGCTGGGGGATGTATCCGCCAACGGCGCCGATATATCCGCGCATGACGCGTGCCTGTTGCCCTGCCACCACTTCCGATGACGCACTTTCTACCACCGGCCCATCGCCCGCAAAGGTTTGCGGGTCTTGCGTATAAACCGATATAACGATTTTGTCGCCCAGCTCCACATACTCATCGCTGACGGCGTTGACCGCAAACGACGACGGGTGCGAAATTGCATATCCGTAGTGTGCATTTTCGTAGCGCACCAACACCTGTTTCGCCGTGGGGGAAATGGTGGCAACGATGGTGTTGATCGGCGCTTGCGGCGCTATCATGATGATCGTTGGCGCAGAAGTTGCACTTGAAGCCGGCGGGCCAAACGGCCAGGCAACGCCACAAGCTAGCGAAAAAAATAACATTGGCAGGAGTAATCTGATTAATTTTTTCATACCTTGGAATTCCGTTTAATCTTCTTTCTCTGTGTTCTTTATAAACCTGTGGGCTGTGGCAAAAAAATTTAGAAAACGACTCTAGCGCCTCCACGCGGGATACGACCAGGTCTCGTTCAAGCCCACGCCCGGCGCCTGCACGAGGCGGTATTGCAACGTGGCCAACTCAAGCGCATACAAATGCTGACCCGTGCCGTCAATCGTCTGCACCAGCAAATAATTTCCATCCGGCGAAAACACAAATTGCAGATTCGTGTCGTTGCTGTTATAGGCCTGACGCAAATTACGCCCATCCGCATCAATCACATACAGGCTGGCCGCAGTGTCGGTGCGATGTACAAAAGCCAGCGCGTGCCCATCGCGCGACCACGTCAGATTAGCGATAGAGCCGCCGGCAAAAGTCGCGAGGTCGCGCAGGATCTGGCCATCGGGCGTGAGAATCTTGATGGCCTGTTTACTGCTCGTGAAATCATAGTCCACCGTGGCCAGCAAAGTGCCATCCGGCGACTCGACAAACGGCGATTTCGTCAGCAGGGTGTCGAAGAGCGGCTTCACGAATCCGTCGTCGGGGCGCAACAAATAAATCGTGCCCGTCTGCGCGGGCACCGACGAACGCAGAACCACGCTCTCGCCCAGCCACGAGTCCATCACATAAGGCCGTCCCTCGGCGGGCAATTTATTATTTGCTGTGACATTTTTTAAATCAGTGCCATCGCGGCGCATCGTATAAATCTCACTGCCGCCATTCCCATCTTGTACACGGACGGCGAGTCGCGTCCCATCGCGTGACCACATCGGCGAATCGAGATAGCGATCAAACTGCACCAGCTCGCGCCAGGTTTTGTTCAACACATCAAACAAATATAAAGTCCAAACTGTTTGCCCAATATTCAACGGGACAGAAAACGCCACCTCATCACGAGTCGGCGACCAGACCATTTGCGGAGGCGAGCCGATTAACTGAAACCCCGGCAGGATAACTTCCACCTGCGGGCAAGCGCTCGCACCCACCGCGCAGGAGGCGGGTAACCTCACCAAGCGCGCCATCTCCGCGACGGCTGGGTCCGCCAAAAACGCATACACGTGACCGAGCGAGTCCACGCCCCCCGCCTGCGCAACCGTGACG
>VFKQ01000258.1 GCA_009885445.1 Anaerolineaceae bacterium
CGTGCTCTTCGTGTCCTTTGTGTTTAAAAAATGCGCGCAAAATACTCCAACTAGACAATCCCTCCCCAATCCATTATTATTAGCTCAGCAAACAGGGCAATTCATGTTTGCGGACGACCTCATTCACAGGCGTCCGACCGAAGATTTACACGATGGTCGATTAGGCGGCGGTTTTAATTTCAGTTTTATCTTACGTAATCAAGCCGCCGTATCGAGACCCGCGTAAAAAGATTGAGGAGAACCCCCCCGTGTCAATGTTTTCAAAAGACCTCGGCATAGACCTGGGCACCATGTTCACCCGACTCGCAGACCCGGGTCAGGTCCTGCTCGAAGAACCCACCATCGTCGCCATTGACGTGGACGAACAGCGCATGGTCGCCTATGGCCGCGAAGCGCGCGACATGATTGGCCGCGTGCCCGACAGTCTCGAAATCGCCCGCCCGCTCAAGAACGGCGTCATCGCCGATTATGAAGTCACCCAGACTCTGCTGGGTCAACTCCTGCGCCGCGTCAGCGGATCGTTTCGATTCGTCCGCCCGCGTGTGATGATCTCCGTCCCTTACGGCGTCACCAGCGTGGAGCGTCGCGCCGTTTACGAAGCCGTCATGGAAGCGGGCAGTAGCTCCGCCTTTTTGATTCAGCAAACCCTCGCCGCCGCGCTCGGCATCGACCTGCCCATCGGTTCGCCCTCCGGCAATATGGTCATCTCGTTGGGCGGCGGATGCACCGAAGCGGCCGTGCTCGCCATGTACGGCATCGTCTCCGCCGACACCCTGCGCGCTGGCGGACTCGACCTCGACGACGCCATCGTCACTTACATTCGCAGAAAATATGGGGTGGTCATCGGTCAGGTCACCGCCGAGCAACTCAAAATTAAAATCGGCGCGGCTGTCCCGCAAGATAATGAAATGAGCATGGAAGTCCAGGGGCAGGACCAGGTCACAGGATTACCGCGACCCGTTACCATTTCGACGGGCGAGATCGTCGAAGCGCTTCAAGACCCGCTTAAGCAAATTGTCGAAGTCTGTCGCAAGGTACTCGAAAAGACTCCGCCCGAACTCGTCTCCGACATCATTGACCGCGGCGTTGCCATTTGCGGCGGCGGCGCGTTGTTGCGCGGTGTCGATAAACTGCTCACCAAATCCCTCGGCGTCCCCGCCTACCTCGTCGATAACCCGCTCACTTGCGCCGTCGAGGGTGCCGCCAAATCGCTGGGCATGTACACAGTTTTGAAACGCAGTCTGCCGCAAGTTTAAGAATTTGTTGTAATGACTTTAGGGCGAGTGAAGTGGTTTTATTGGACGATGCCAAGTAGGATGCGATTGAAATGACCGTCTGGATAGAGAAAAACACTTTCTGGCAGTATGTTGTACGCACTTCCCGCAGATTTTTGTACAATCTGGGCAAAAGAACCAGCCCCTTTTGAAGTATTCTTCCATCCACCCGTTGCACTTCGTACTTGTATCCAAGGTTTATGTTTGGCGAAGGTATTGCAGTGAAAACAAAAACGGTCTCGGGACGTAATGTCCGCGAGACCGTTTTGTTTGACCCGTCCCAGCCCACCCCGAATAGACAATCACCAAACTCATCGTGCAACAAGCGCCCTTCCCATAGCGTCGCCGTAGGGGATTAGGGAAGCGCTGTGCTGAGCCTGTCGAAGCAGGCGGGGGGATAGGCCCCACCCGAGATCGTTTTTCATTCCGAGTTCAAATTTTCTCTTATCCAAGCGAGTACATCACCTGGTGTTCCAATCCTAATACCAGACATCTCTGCCACTTTCGGGTCATCTATGAAGTGTTTGCGGTTATGTGTGGCAAGATAATCCACATTGGCTTTCATTGCTGACAGCAGAATTGGAACATCTTGCGGGTCTGCGATTAAATATAAATTCTTTTCAATTTCTTTTTGAGTTGGGTTTTGAATAATTTTTGGGCGCGCATCTTTGATGGTCTGGCGAAACTCAGGCAACGCCTGCGGGACTTTTCTGGCCAGTGAACGTTCACTTTCAACAATGACATGCTCGCTGATGAAAGTTTCTATCTGTCCATTTTCTGACATGACCAATAACACCCGTGCCGCACCTGATGATGAAATAACGCCCGCAATCACCGCACTGCTATCAAGGAACACTTTAATTTTTGACATAGTGTTCTTTGTAATAGCGTTTGCGCTCCTCGTCCAAGGTCACAAGTAAATCTTCCAGAGTGACGTTGGCCTCTCTCACTTTCCTGGCCACTTTATCTGCATTCCTCATCACCTTACTTTCTTTGGGAACGAGAAAAAAGGAGCCATCGCCAACATCAATCAACTTGAAAAATTCACCCTCCTCCAGTTTATATTTCTTGCGGAAACTGGCAGGCAGGGTGATCGTCCCTTTACTGCGGATTTGAAGTGTTGTCATAATTTTCTCCAGAAAATCGGAAATTCAGAATTTCCGGCATTATAGCATAAACGGTCTCGTTGACTTCCGTCCCGAATTGCATCAAGGAAAATGTCACTATGGGGAGCATCGTTGCATCAGGGAAAATGTTACTTTCCGATAGGCAGAAA